>CAYOYE010000010.1:0-11228 GCA_964408115.1 uncultured Azospirillaceae bacterium | reverse complement strand
ACGGTGGTTTTTTAATTTATAAAGGATAAAAAAATGACAGATGTTACTTTTAACGCAAAGAAGCGTGAAAAAGCAGGTAAGGGGGCAGCTCGTGCATGTCGTCGTGAGGGCCGCGTTCCTGCAGTTATTTACGGTGGAAAGAAAGATGCCGTATTAATCAGTTTGGATCCGGTTGAACTGGAAAAAGCTCTTGATTTAAGAGATTTCTACACTTCGGAAATTACGGTTGATATTGAAGGCAAAAAACACAAAGTTGTTTGTCAGGATGTACAATTCCACCCTGTTTCAGACCAACCTATTCATGTAGATTTTATGCGTAAATAAGAGGTTTGCGAATGTTTTTGGTGGTTGGTCTCGGTAATCCCGGTGCGGAATATGCGGCTACCCGCCATAATGTCGGATTTATGGCGGCTGATGAAATTCATCGCCGCTATAATTTTACGCCGTTTCGTGCAAAATTTGACGGCTTAATTGCCGAGGGACAGATTGAGGGTGAAAAGGTTTATTTGTTAAAGCCGCAAACATATATGAATCTGTCGGGGAACAGCGTGGTTAAGGCTGCCGGATTTTATAAAATACTGCCGGCAGATGTTGTGGTTATTCATGACGATATGGATCTACCAACCGATAAAATAAAGGCAAAACTGGGCGGTGGCGCAGGCGGACACAACGGTTTGAAAAGTATTGATGCGTGTATTACACCTGCATATAATCGGATTCGCATAGGTGTGGGGCATCCGCAAAATCGCGATGAAAACAGTATTGTAAATCATGTTCTTTCCTGTTTTTCCAAAGCCGATAAAACTAAAGTAGACAACAACATAGATATGGTTGCCGAGCTTATCGGTGTTTTAATCAAAAAAGGTGTTGCCGAATTTTCCAATCAAATCGGCTTGCGCCTGAACAAACAAAAATAATGATGAAATTATGACGCTTTTAGCGGTGTGCCGTTTCTATAAAACCGCGTATATCTTCGTTGTCAATCTTTTGTAAAACTTCTTGCAGGTATGCTTCAATCAGAATTTTTTTAGCGGTTTCAAGTTCTATACCGCGTGACTGCATATAAAATAACTGCTCACTGTCCAAATCTCCGCAGGTCGCACCATGCGAACATTTAACGTCATCGGCAAATATTTCCAACTCCGGTTTACAATCAACTTCGGCCGTATCACTCAATAATAAGGCTTTGTGCAACTGGTATCCCTCGGTTTGTCCGGCATTCGGCTCAATATGAATCTGTCCTTGAAAAACGCCTTTTGCGTTTCCGCCGACTACACCTTTTACCAACTGATTAGAGTAAGTATGCGGAGCTAAATGGCGGATATTGGTCGTAATATCGGATATACCGCCGTTTGCCAGACGATATATTCCGTCAACGGTTGCGGTTGCGCCTTCTTCCGACAAATTGACAAGTGTTTCCTGACGTGCCAGTGCACATTCATTTTGGGCATAAAAACTACCGTAATTTCCGTCTTTTTTTATCTGTACGGCATTAAGGCAGATATGGTGATTTTCTGCCGATTCGTTTAAGATTGTATAATGGCGTAAAGCGGCGCTGTTGCCGATAAATATTTCGTTAACGATATTATTAAAGCATTTTCCGGCGTCCGCATCATCAAAATGCTCAATTATGTTAGCCTGTGCCCCGCTTTCCAAAACAATAATATTATGCGGATTGCTCCAGATATTCGGTCGGTCATGGCGGTGGTAATGCAGGTATATCGGCTTGTCTAGGATTGTTC
Organism: uncultured Azospirillaceae bacterium; assembly: GCA_964408115.1. GTDB lineage: Bacteria > Pseudomonadota > Alphaproteobacteria > RF32 > CAG-239 > RUG410. The sequence goes on along the minus strand of CAYOYE010000010.1, from coordinate 9,486 downwards.
CTTTTTCCACTACGATCATAAAGCCATGTTCCAAATAGGCGCAGTTGAGCGCAGCAAACGGAAATTTAGCAAAATCGTATGATTTGCCCAAATAACGTTTGACATCATTGTCATAAATGGCTTCAACCAGCGTTTTTACGGTAAGTCCGCGCGGTAAGTCTTTGTCTGCCGGATGAGGCTTGCCATTACAAAAATCTAATTCATAAACGGCAAAAGGCAGTTCGGATTCGCGGTGGCAATGACAATGACCGTCACAAATTTCCGCCGGAACGTCTATTTGCATTTCACCAAGTGTGTTTGGCTTAAAATAGGAATATTTCCATGCTTCGGTTTTGGCTGTCGGACAACCTGATTTTGCAAAAGCGCGCGCGGCCTTTTCCCTTAGTCCGACCAACCAGGGAATATCATCACCCCAAAGATTTACTTCTTGCTTAAATTCCATTTATTCTGCCCTCAAATAAGCACCGTATCCGTTTTGTTCCACATCGGCGGCCAGCGTTTTATCGCCCGATTGTATGATATGCCCATCGGCGTAAATGTGAACAAAATCAGGCTGAATGTAATCAAGCAGATTTTTATGGTGCGTAATTATCAGTAGTGCGTTTTCGGAAGTCCGTAAATCGTTAATCCCCTCAGCTACAATCTTCAGAGCGTCAATATCCAAGCCGGAATCCGCTTCGTCTAAAATGGCCAAACTCGGTTGTAAAATACGCATCTGCAAAGTTTCTATCCGTTTTTTTTCACCACCGGAAAAACCAACGTTGATTTCTCTTTTTAACATATCCGCGCTAATATTAAGGGCTTTTGCCTCGCTGCGTAAAATTTTGAGAAATTCGGCGGCATCAAGCTCCGATAAGCCGTTATATCTTCGTTTGGCGTTTAGGGCATGCTTTAAAAAATTATTGGTGCTGACGCCCGGAATGGCCACCGGATATTGCATACTTAAAAATAAACCGGCGCAGGCCCGTTCTTCCGGCTTTAGTGCGAGCAAATCCCTTCCGTTGAAAATAGCGCTGCCGGAGGTTACCTCATACCCCGGTTTGCCGGTTAAAACGTGCGATAATGTAGATTTTCCGGCACCGTTTGGCCCCATAATGGCATGTACTTCACCTTTTTTAATTGTCAGGTTCAGGTTTTTGATAATTGTCTTTTCGGCAATACCTGCACATAAATTTTTAATTTCCAATAACACATTAGACATTCGTTTTTCCTTATAAAATCCGGATAATCGGGCTTTGCGTCAGCCGACTTTACCCTCCAAACTAATGTTAATCAATTTTGCGGCTTCAATGGCAAATTCCATCGGTAGATGTTGCATAACGTCTTTGCAAAAACCGTTGACAATCAAACTTACGGCTTCTTCTTCGGACATCCCGCGTTGCAAACAATAAAACAGTTGTTCGTCACTGATTTTTGATGTGGTCGCTTCGTGTTCCAAAATTGCCGATTTATTACGATTGTTTATGTAGGGTACGGTGTGAGAACCACAGGTTGAACCGATTAATAAACTGTCACATTGCGAATAGTTGCGCGCTCCGTCAGCGTGGGCTGAAACATCTACCAAACCGCGGTAGGTTTGGTTTGAATAACCGGCAGAAATTCCTTTGGAAATAATTTTTGATTTCGTATTTTTGCCGATATGTATCATCTTTGTTCCGGTATCTGCCTGTTGTTTATTGTTGGTTAGCGCAACGGAATAAAATTCGCCGACCGAATTATCGCCCTGTAAAATACATGACGGATATTTCCAGGTTACGGCTGAGCCTGTTTCCACCTGCGTCCACGAAATTTTGGCGTTTACTCCCCGACAGGCTGCCCGTTTGGTTACAAAATTATAAACGCCGCCTTTCCCGTCTTTATCTCCGGGATACCAGTTTTGCACCGTAGAATACTTCACTTCGGCATTATTCAGAACAACAATTTCCACAATGGCGGCGTGCAACTGGTTTTCATCACGCTGCGGTGCCGTACACCCTTCCAGATAAGAAACATAGCTGTCATCTTCGGCAATAATCAGCGTACGTTCAAACTGTCCGGTATTTTTGGCATTAATCCGAAAGTAGGTGGAAAGTTCCATAGGGCAGGTAACGCCTTTAGGAATATAAACAAAAGAACCGTCGGTAAATACGGCAGAATTTAGGCAGGCAAAGAAATTATCCGTATAAGGTACAACCGTTCCCAAATATTTTTGTACTAAATCCGGATGTTCTTTTACGGCTTCGGAAATAGAACAGAAAATAACGCCTTTTTCCGCCAGCTTCGCCCGATAAGTAGTTGCAACGGAAACGCTGTCAAATACGGCATCAACGGCCACAACACCAGCCAGTGTTTCCTGTTCTTTCAGCGGTATTCCTAATTTGTTGTAGGTTTCCAGCAGATTTTTATCTACCTCGTCAAGACTTTTAGGGCGGACTTTTTGCTTTGGTGCGGCGTAATAATATAAGTCATTGTAATTTATCTTATCATAAGTCAGCTTAGCCCAAGCCGGTTCTTCCATCGTCAGCCAATGTCTATAAGCCTTTAAGCGCCGTTCCAACAGCCATTGCGGTTCGGCTTTTTTCTGCGATATTAGGCGGATTATATCCTCATTAAGCCCTTTCGGGGCAGTATCCGCGTCAATATTCGTGACAAAACCGTATTTGTATTTTTGCCCGCTTAAATCTTCTATTTTCGGTTGTCCGACCACTTTTGTTATTTACCTTCATCTAATTAAAACTACCGCATAATAAGCAAATTGAAGTAAAAAATCAATACCTCTTTACTTAATATTTATTTAAGTGTATTACAATAATAACGGAAGGGTGAAAAATGCTGATGATTTACGGACTTTTATGTTTAGTAGCGGTGTTGACCGCATATATTTTGCTGTTGCATTTTAAATTGCACGAAATGAAAGAGCTTGTGCAGGAAAGCCATATCTTAATGACCGGTGATACAAATATCGGCAAACAAACTTATTATCTTAAATTTAATGTGGATAAAGATTTCAAAATCACGAAAGTAAACGGCGATATTTTGAGTTACGGCAATTTTCGGCGCGAAGATCTGTTGGGACATCCGGCTATCGGAACGGTAATGAGCGATATTGCCGGAAACAGCGAATTTCTAGCCGAAATTTGGAAACGCCTTAAAAGCAAAAAGCGAATTATAACCTCCGAACAGGTATTGCAAAAATCCGATGGGACACCTGTTCCGGTTTTGTTGCGCGCTCGTCCGATTCTAAACGAATTACTCCATTGTAAGGGTATCAGTTTTTGGGGATATCCGCTAAAGCAACAGATTAATCTGGAAAAACAATTAAAAGATTTACAGCAGAAAGATAAGGTTATCGGCGAAATATTAAATGCCGAAAGTTTTTATGATTATTTGGAACAGCAGGTAAAAATCTGTAATCGCTACAACTATCCTTTGCTGCTGATAGTGGTTGAATTGGGAGATGTCCATAATTTTGTTAATAACGGTTTTAGCTTTGATACCGGCGATAAACTTTTGCGTCTGGCTGCCGATGCTTGCATAGAAAGTGTTGGAACAACGGCCAAAATAGGGCGCTTTGAACACACGAAAATCGGTATGATTATGCGACAATATGATGAAAAAGATATTGTTAAAACCGCGCAGATAATTAGGGACGCGATTGTTGAAAAAATCCGTAAACTGAATGTTGATAAAGTAAATGCGGAAATGATAGATGTTTTTTATTTACAGTGTCGCGGTGGTAACGATACGGCGGAAACCATGCTGTCAAGTTGCCGTAAATATCTGCAAAACAGTTTGAAAATTCACCGCTACGGTGTCGGAACATTGCGAAGATAATATTTAACTGCGTTTTTTAATCAAAAATAAAGATTTTCGCGTTAGAATACTCCGGTAATGGAGTTGCCGATTGAAAAAAGTTCTTTACATTGTGTTGCTGTGTTTGTGGGTAAGTGCCTGTGGTAGCTTATGGGGCGGAAACTCCGGCGTGGTAACCGTTCGGCGGGGTGATACGTTATACAGTATCTCCCGAAGCTATAACGTTGCCCTGAAAGATATGATAGCAACCAATCACTTACAACCGCCATACACCCTTTATGTTGGGCAAAAGTTGACGTTGCCTTTGAAAAAATATCATACGGTGCAGCGTGGCGAAAATCTTTACGGCATTGCCAAAATGTATAATGTTGACATAACGGAGTTAAGTCGGGTCAACGGCTTGCAGACACCGTATTATCTGTCGGTAGGTCAAAAATTGATTTTACCGACTTCGGCTTCCTCCGGTAGCAGTTACGCCGGAAGCACAAAAACTACGGCTTCTTATTCATCTTCTTCATCTTCGGCTTCGGCAGCCAAAGCTACTTCATATAAAACTACGGAAAATACGGCTAAAACAACGGCCGCAGCTTCATCATATACGCCTCCGGCCAAAACCCGTAAAACAAAATTTGACTGGCCGGTAAAAGGAACGGTTATTTCCGGATACGGCAATTTAGGCAACGGCAGAAAAAATGAAGGTCTGAACATTAAGGCCGCGCTGGGAACAAACGTTAAGGCGGCAGACAGCGGAACGGTCGCTTATGCCGGTAGCGGTTTAAAGGGCTTTGGTAATCTTATTTTGATAAAACATACCGATGGGTGGATAACGGCGTATGCTCACAATGAAAAACTGTTTGTTAAAAAAGGACAAAACGTTACACGCGGTGAAAAAATAGCCACCGTAGGTAGTACCGGTAGCGTGAATACTCCGCAGTTGCATTTTGAGGTCAGAGTTGGCAAAAAAGCCGTAAATCCACGCTCGTATCTGCCTTAAAAATTAAAAAAAGACGTTAATAACTTGAAAATTTAGTTTTTTATCTTGCAAATATGATATACAACTACCTAAATAGGTATATATATATTTGAGGAGAAAACAATGTTTATAAATAATGCGTTTGCTGCTGCTGAGCCTGTTGTTAATGCCGGTGGCGGATTAGGTGCAACATTAATGCAGCTCGGACTTATTCTGCTTATTTTTTATTTTCTGCTGATTCGTCCGCAACAAAAAAGAGTTAAAGAACATAATGATATGGTAAATGCGCTGAAAGTTGGCGATAAAGTTCTGACAAACGGGGGTATTTACGGACGTGTATCCAAGCTAAACGGCTCGGAATTGTCTTTGGAAGTTGCTCCGAATGTTGAAATTTCAGTAGAACGGATGGCCGTTAATTCCGTTATTACCGAAGATAAAGCCCCATCTGCCGAAGCAACGGAAACTAAAGAAGTAAAAACTAAAACAACAAAATCTAAAGCAAAAAATAAAACAAAAGGAAAATAGAATGTATAAATTGTCGCTTCAACGAATTTTAATAATCGTTGCCGTTTGTCTGGTAGGCGTTTTTTTTGCCATACCTAATGTTTTGCCAAATAAAACTAATTTGCCGAAGTGGTGGCAGCCGATTAATCTCGGTTTGGATTTGCAGGGCGGTTCCAGCTTGCTGTTGCAGGTAAAAATGGATGATGTGCTGAAAGACAAAATGGAAACCTTAAAAGAATCTGCACGTCAGGCTATGAAAGACAACAACAGAATCCGTTTTCAAGATTTAAACTCGTCAAAAGACAGCGTAACGGTAAAAATTGCCGATTATGCCGCGCGTGATAAAGCCAAAGAGGCTTTTCGCAGGTTAGATGACGGTTTGGTCGTCAGCGAAGACGATAACGGTGAGGGGCTTGTTACCATTACTTATTCGGAGCAGGCTTTAACGGCATTAAAATATCAGGTGATTGACCAGTCAATCGGTATTGTACGCCGCCGTATTGATGAACTCGGCACAAAAGAACCTAGCATTCAAGGGCAGGGAACTGATCGTATTTTGGTGCAGTTGCCGGGTGTACAAAATCCGGAAAGCGTGAAAATTTTGTTGGGTAAAACCGCTAAAATGTCGTTCCATCTGATAGATGAAACAACCACAGTTGCTCAGGCAAAACATAACAAAATTAACAGAAAAACTTCCACCATTATGAACGGTTCTAACGGTGAACAATATGTCGTTCTGCGTAAGCAGATTTTAGGAGGCGAAAATTTGGTTGACGCGCGCGTAAGTTTTAACGAGGGTGCTCCGGTCGTAAGTTTTCGTTTTAATACCGTAGGCGGTCGTAAATTTGGCGAAGTTACCAGCAATCACGTCAACGAAAGATTAGCAATAGTGCTGGATAACGAAGTTATTTCCGCACCGACAATTAATGGCCCGATTACAGGTGGTAGCGGTATTATTACCGGTAATTTCACTACAAAAACCGCTAATGATTTGGCCTTGTTGCTGCGTTCGGGTGCATTGCCTGCTCCGTTAGAGGTTATTCAGGAAAGAACGGTCGGCGCCGGTTTGGGTGCGGATTCTATTCAGTCCGGTGTTATCGCTTCCATTATCGGTTTGTGTGCCGTTGTAATCTTTATGGTTATGGCGTACGGCTTGTTTGGAGTTATGGTTGATATTACGGTATTTCTAAATATTGCCATTATGCTGGGAATTATGAGCTTTATCGGTACTACTCTGACATTGCCGGGTATTGCCGGTATTATCCTGACTATCGGTATGGCGGTAGATGCAAATATTTTGATATTTGAGCGTATGCGTGAAGAAGTAAACAAGGGGCGTTCCATTCGCGATTCTATTACCGTAGGCTTTACGGAAGCATATCGCACGATTGTGGATTCAAACCTCACAACTCTTGTCGCTTCGGTTGTTCTGTTTTATTTTGGTAGCGGTCCGGTTAGGGGATTTGCCGTTACATTGGCTATCGGTATTTTGACTTCAATGTTTACATCAATTACCGTAAGCCGTTTATTGACCGAAGCGTGGTTGGCCAAATTTAAGCCGACTAAATTACCACTTTAATAAATTAAGGAAAAATAAAATGAAAATGTTTAGTTGGATTACAAAAGATACTAATATTGATTTTTTGAAATGGCGTAAATTTTCTTATACACTTTCAATCTCATTGGTTTTGGCCACTATTGCCTGTGTTGCCTTCAGAGGGTTTAACTTCGGTATTGACTTTTCCGGCGGTATGCTGTTTGAGGTTAAAAGCAAAGTCGGTGCGGTTGACGTAGAGCAAGTTCGTAAAGAACTTGAGGGGCTGAAATTGGACGAGCTGACCTTACAATCAATCGGTACGGATAATGAACAGTTACTGATTAGGGCGCAAGCCAATAATGCGGACGAGGCCAGTCAGAATATTGCCAAAGAACAGATAGAGAATATTCTGAACAAAGATTTTACGTTTGAAAATGTTGAATCTGTCGGGCCGCAGGTTGGTAAAGAGCTGAAAGTATCAGGTGTTATGGCATCGGTTCTTGCAATTATGGCCATTTGTTTGTATATCTGGTTTCGCTTTGAGTGGAAATTTGCGGTTGGCGCACTGGTCGGTTTGTTTCATGATGTGATTATCATTGTCGGCTTAATGTCGGCTCTGCATCTTGATTTTAGCTTAACGACAATCGCCGCTATTTTAACATTAGCCGGTTATTCCGTAAATGATACGGTTGTAACGTACGATCGTATAAGAGAAAATCTGCAAAAATATCATAAAATGCCGCAATACGATTTGTTAAATAAAAGTATTAACGATATTTTCTCTCGAACGATTTTAACCGGTATTACTACGTTTTTTGCATCTATCTCTTTGTTGATTTTCGGCGGAGATGCGCTGCGTAGTTTTGCGTTTGTTATTAGTGCCGGTATTATTATCGGTACATATTCCTCCATTTATATTGCCGTACCGCTTTTAAATTTGTTTGATTTAAGAGCAAGACCAAAGGATGAAGATGTAAATCCGTTTGGCAATATATAGAAAACAGTGCCGTAAACACCCCCTTCTGCAGGTTGCACAAGGGGGTGTTTTTTAGGCTGTAAAAGAACAGAGAATTAAAGAAATTGCAAAATAATTCCGCTGTTCGGATTGCTACACGCTTTTACGGCGTAATCGTACGGCACGTCCGTAAAGGAATTATCCCACTTGCGGCGCGCCAGACGAACACAGGCTCTTTGCGGAAGATAGTCTATCCGAATAGAAAAACCGGACGGCTTATAATAAAAATAATCGGCAGATGTTTCTCTTTGTGCCGTAACAGTTCCGCCGAAAGCACTTTTTTGTTCTAATTCCGGCTGTTCGGAGATGTCGTTGTTGTCGGCATTCCGTTCTTTCATAAGCTGCATCATTTCCCTAATTTGTTTTTCGGTTTTGTATATTCTTATTTCCAAATCAATTTGGCTGTAAATGATGATGCCGCAAAATGCGAATAAAATAAAAGTGCCAACAGAAAAAACGTCATCAATCCACGCATACGCTTTTAGTTTGTTACACACATTTATGCATAAGCGGATAACGGATGCCGGCACAACGCATATTTTATTTTTTAGACGAATTAACGGTTTCGCTTTCATTATCACCCTTATCGTTTTTCAAATTAAGGTTATTAAGTTCGTCTGATAATTTTTCGTTTTTTACGGTTATAATGGCGTTTTGTACGGCACCGTTATCAATTTTTGCCTGTATAATATCTTTGTTTATCATTTCGGCATCTTCTTTTAGCACAAGTGCGTGTTTCCATTGAAATACAGCCTCGTTTTTACGTCCGATATACCAATAAGCATCACCCAAATGGTCGCTTATAACCGCATTACCGGGATTCATATCGGCAGCTTGTTCCAGATATTCAATAGCCTTTGCATAATTACCGGTACGGAAATACACCCAACCCAAACTGTCAATAATGTGTCCCTCATACGGATATTGTTTATAAGCATCCAGAATCATCTGTATAGCCTCATCAGTATTTTTATTATCCACAAGCCAACTGTATCCCAGATAGTTCAAAACGTTCGGATCTCTATTGCTTAAATCAAGGGCTTTCAACAAATATTCGTTAGATATGTCTTTTTTATTTATTTTATCATACGAAGTGGCTAGAGCATAATAAATCACCCAACTGTCATTGTTTGGCTGTTTGATTGATTCCAGAGCCTGTTTATATGTTTTTATGGCTTCATAGTGCTTATTCATCTGGCTGTAGATATTGCCTAAACTGCTAAGCAGTTGCGTATTATCCGGATAATCTTTTAACAAATCCTGCAAATATTTTTCTGCCTCATCATACTGTTCAAGAGAATTGAGGTTTTCAATAAGTTTCAGACGGGCAATAAAGTAGGAACCGGAGTTTTTGTTTACTTCCAGATAATAGCGATTTGCCTCACGCAACAATCCTACTTCTTCCAAAATATTAGCCAGGGCAATTTTAGAAACATCATATTCCGGATTTAGATAAGATGAAGCAGAAATATAAATTTGCGCAAACTCCGAACCGCCGTTAGACATTCTGAATATTGTTCCGATACTGAATAAGGCCTCCGCCATACCTTTTTGAGCCGAATCAATAATTGCAGGGGCGTTTTGCGGTGTATTATCTATGCGTTTTTCTATATTATCAAGCAATACGGCTAACGCACTGTTATCATTATAGCGTTTGGATATTTT
>CAYOYE010000009.1:0-11346 GCA_964408115.1 uncultured Azospirillaceae bacterium | reverse complement strand
CAATGCGGGCTACTCTTTCATCGGTCGTATGTTCGCTCTGGGACAGGTACAGGGTTAATCTGTTTATAGATTTGCTGCGGATTATGGGAAGCAGAAACAGATAAAAGTTTAAACCTTTCAAGAAAAATCCGACACTTTTGGTCGGATTTTTTTGTTGACTTATTGGTTTTATGCAGTTATAAAGAGAGCGAAAAACCGAGAATCCGCAATGGGCGGATTTTAAATAATAATAATTAACCGGAGAAATAAAAATGAAAAGAACATATCAACCAAGTAAATTAGTACGCGCTCGCCGCCATGGTTTTAGAACCCGTATGGCTACGGTTAGCGGTCGCAAAGTTTTAGCAGCACGCAGAGCAAGAGGTCGTAAAAAACTTTCGGCCTAGAAGCTGACAAATGAATAAGTTTCCTATTATAAAGAAGCGAAAAGATTTTTTAAGAGCCGCCAAAGGCGTTACTATGGTTTCCAAAAACGTAATGTTGCAGGCGGTTCTTTCGTTATCCGAAGCAGAAAATAAACCGGCGCGAATCGGCTTTACCGCTACAAAGCGTCTTGGTAAAGCGCATATCCGTAACAAAACAAAACGGCGTTTGCGCGCTATAGTACGCGAAGTTTACGATACCCATACACTACCGGATGCAGATTATGTTTTGGTTGGTCGCTACAATACCTGTATATGTCCGTTTAGTGAGCTGAAAAAAGACGTTGTTTGGAGTTTGAAAAAAGTCAATAAATTATTGCAGGAAGAAAAACACAAAGATGAAAACATTGCTGACCGCTCTAATTAGATTTTATCAATTATTTATTTCACCTTTATGTCCGGGAGTGTGTCGCTTTAGACCGACCTGTTCGCAATATATGTTGGAGGCGATAAAAATACATGGGGTTTGCCGCGGGATTATTCTGGGAATAAAAAGAATTTTAAGATGTCACCCTTGGGGAAAATCGGGCTATGATCCGGTGCCGGCAAAAGAAACACCGCATAAGTTATCATAATATCTTGATTTGCTGGCTAAATTGCTTTAGATAATAAGTATTTGTTGCAGGAGAAACATTTATGGAAGAAGATTTGAAAAGTTTTTATATCGCCATTGTTCTATCGGTCATCGCGATATTGACAATTAATTATTTTTTCCCGAAACCGGAAATACAGGACATAACCGTTAATGAACAGGCAGAAGTACCGACGGAAAATGTCACAACGACCATAAACGATACCGAAAATCCGGTCATAATAAAAAATACCGAAATTCAAAAGCCGCAACCTGAAATTCGTTTACCGCTGCAAAACAAAGATGTTTCCGGCAGTATCTTGTTAAACGGATTGCGTTTTGATAATCTTGCACTTACTAAATATAAACAAACTCTTGATGCCGACAGTCCGAATATAAATTTGTTTACCAAAGCCAAAGAACAAAATTCGTTTTACGCCGAATACGGTTGGCTCTCTACATCTCCTGATGTAATTTTGCCCGACAAAAATACGCTATGGACTGCCGAAGGAAATGATAAACTGACACCGACAACTCCGGTAAAACTGGTATGGGAAAACGGGCAAGGGCTAAAATTTATATATAATATTTCGCTTGATGAAAATTATATGTTCACCATTGAACAGGCCGTAGAAAATAACAGCGATAAAACGGTTTCGCTCATACCATACGGATTGTTACGCAAACACGCGGCAACAGACGGGCAGAGAAGCGGAGTCGTTCATGAAGGTTTTACCGGCATTATTGACGGCGACTTACAAGAAATACGCTATGATAAAATTAATGACGAAACCGAAAATTTTGCAACAACCGGCGGCTGGATTTCCTTTACGGAAAAATATTGGTTTGGAGCATTTATTTTTAATGATACATATCAGGCAAAAGTTGCCTTGCGTAAAGTAAATGACGAGATGTTTCAACTGGACTTTAAGGGAACTCCGTTAACAATTGCGGCAGATAGTTCCGGTTCCGTAAACACAAAATTATTTGCCGGTGCTAAAGAAATAAAATTACTGGATAAATATGCCGAATCCATCAAAAAGTTTGATTTAGCCGTTGATTTCGGGTGGTACTATTTCATTACAAAACCGTTCTTTTATATTTTAGACTTTTTATATCGCTTTATCGGTAATATGGGCTGGGCTATACTTTTATTTGCCGCCTTGTTAAGGGTATTGATGTTCCCGATAGCCAACAAATCATACGAGAATATGTCTAAAATGAAAAAAGTTCAGCCGAAACTACTTGTTTTACAAGAGATGTATAAAGATGATAAACTGGCATTACAACGGGCAACGATGGAACTTTACCAGCGTGAAAAGGTTAATCCGGCGTCCGGTTGTCTACCTATGTTTATTCAGATTCCGATTTTTTTCTCTCTGTATAAAGTGCTTAATATTGCCATTGAAATCAGACATGCTCCGTTTATCGGCTGGATTAAAGATTTATCCGCACCGGATCCGCTAACAATTTCGGTATGGTCACATATTTATATCCCGTCTATGTTGGATATCGGCGTATGGCCACTGATTTACGGACTGACAATGTTATTGCAACAAAAGCTGAATCCGGCTCCGGCAAATAAGGATCAAGCCCGTATGTTTGCGCTTATGCCGATAATATTTATGATTATGTTTGCACACTTTGCCGTAGGTTTGGTAATCTATTGGACTTTGAGTAATATTCTGTCGCTTATTCAACAAAAAACCATTATGTATAAAAACGGAGTAAAATGAGTAACAAATTTACCGAATCACAGATAAGTGCAGCGCAAACACAGTTTAGCAAAAGTTGCGATTTTGTAATCAGCGTGGCACGTTTAGAGCAGCTACCGGAAACAACTATGGACGAAGTTGCCTTTGCCGGTCGCTCTAATGTGGGTAAATCCAGTTTGATAAATGCTTTGTTCAATCAAAAAAAACTGGCTAAAACCTCGTCTACTCCGGGGCGCACGCAACAGCTCAATTTTTTCAACTTTGACAACAAGCTGTATCTGGTTGATTTGCCGGGGTATGGTTATGCTAAAGCTCCGGAAGCGCTTGTTCGTCAATGGCAGGCGGTTTTGCGCGCTTATCTGCGCGGTCGCCCTACTTTACGCCGGGTCTTTTTAATGATTGATGCCCGACACGGTATAAAGAAAGATGATGAGAATATGATGAAAATGTTAGACGAAGCTGCCGTATCTTATCAGATTGTGCTGACAAAAACAGATAAAATATCTGCCGCGGAAACCGAAAAAGTATGCCGCGATACATTAGCCAAAATTAAAAACCATGCGGCTGCTCTAAATGATATTTTATTGACAAGTTCAGAGAAAAAAATCGGCCTTGATGAGTTCAAAGCCGAAATATGTTCTTTATTTGCTTTAAACTAGGTTACTTCAGTAATAGCCCTTTGGTTACCGACACGACATATCTGAACGACATGCAGTTTGCGGCGCATTTCATCCAGCGTTTGTTCAACATTTACAGCGCCGTTTGTTGAGGCCATAATACGTTTGATAAATTGCAAATAAGCCTCTTGAGAACTTTCCGCGTGAATAGTAGCAAAACAGTTATCGTGTCCTGATCCCATCAGCTGCCAAATACCGCTGGCGTTACTGGTAGAAATTTCTCCGCCGATAATGGCATCAGGCGTAAAACGTACGACAAGGTCAATAATGCGCGAGTAGTCAATATCGTTTGTTTGTGCAGTACGCGACATCACCAGATGAACTCTGTTCGGGTGTGGCACAATCAACTCCCGCGTATCTTCAACCGTAATTATACGCTTATGAATGTCTAATATTTTCAATAAGTTGTTTAAAAAGGTAGTTTTACCGGTAGAAGTAGCACCACTAACCAAAATATGTTCACCTCTTTTGATGTACAACAGTAGGCGTTCATACGCGTCATTCGGAACTTTAATATCTTTCAGCGGATTAAGTTTTTTCAAAGCCTCGCCTTGTTTCATACCATAGTCTTCCAAACCGAACGCTACATCATCTGCATGAATACGGATTGTTAAGGCAATACCACCTGTCAAATCGTCATCATCATACATAATATTTGTTCCGCATATTGCCGAAAAACGGTGCCCGCCGGGGATAGTGGCATAAACCAAAGGTGAGCCGTGAATGGGATCAAACTCTATCTTGTAAGTATTGGCAATAATATAAAGCAAGTCAGTTAAGTACTCTTTTGATAATTTTTCATCATTGTACATAACCCAAGGAAAAGCTCGTTTGCCTCGCATACGCAGCCATACCTGCCCCGAACGGTTGATAGCTACTTCCTCCAAATTATCCTGTTTGTACCAATAAGCCAACGGACGTAATACTGATTCCAAAACTGCAAATTCGCTACTCATTTTGCCTCCTAATTATAATAATGCCGGAACATCACTTACTTCATTTGAAGTTCCCCCAGACTCCGTTTGAGGTTGCTCCGTTACAGCAGGTACTCTGTTTCTGCGGCGTCTGGCCACATTATTTCCGTTTGGTTCTTCTTCCACCAAGCCACCGCCGCTTGGTGTTACGTTTGCGTTGGTGTTTCCGTCATAAGTTACGTTTGTAGACCCGAATTTCTCCGGATGCGACTCAGTCAAACCTTTATCATTAGAAGACCCTGTACTACCTGCAGTGTTGTTTTTCTGATTACGTTTTTCATCATTTAACCACAAATCTTCATTAGGGAAAATGATAATGCGCGTACCTGCCGGAATATAGGTAACAGACTGAATATTAGCTTTCTTTTGCAGAATCTCCGAAAAAATATTATCCATCTGTTCTATAAAATTCTCTCGGGCATCGCTTGCCGCCTGCGACTTTGAGCTTTCCGAAGTACTTCCGCTTTCGCTGGTTGTTGAACCTTCTCCGGCAGCAATAAGATATGCCGTAGCGCTTTCCAACATAGATGTCAGCATCGGGGTGGTGTATTTTTTAAGAAGTTGCTCATCCAGATAGCCGATTGCTCCGGCACGACCTTGTGCATCTGCAGTTTGAGCCGATCCTAAAGTAAACTGTGAACCGTCAGGTCTGATCATTCTCTTCCATGTTATACCGATTTTTACTGCACCGCCGCTATTACCGCCGCTGCTTGAAGAACCTGCCATAGAACCGATAACACGCGTACCTGCCGGAATAACGATATTTCGTCCCTCCTCGGCATAAATATTGCGTTCCACAATAGCCGTAACAGGGATATTATCGCCCAAACCGTCCGAAGCGTAAATGGAACGCGACAGCACTGCCGGAATCGGTTTATCCTCCAATATCATCTGGCTCATATCAACACGCCACGAAGAAATATTTTGTACGACACCGGGCCAGCCGTCTTCTTCATAACCGGTAAAGTTAGATACACTGACAGAAGTTTCTATATTACCGATTGATATTCCGGAACGCCGAGCATTTTGAGCAGATGCCAAAGCCTTGGCACGAATCGGGTCATACCTTTCACCTTGACCGTAACCGCCGCCAGGACCTAAATTACTAGGTTGATCTCCGATACCATACGCATTACCGCTACCGAATGTACCGGCAGGAACAAACATATTTTCAGCAGACGTATGTTTGAGTTCTTCCACCCCTATCGGATTATAATGAGTATCAACGATCACCCCGTCAGGTGTTCTAAAGCCTTTTAATTCACCGTCATCATCATACACCTTATCGTCATCATAAATATTACCGATAACCTCGCCGTCAGGACTTAACGCAATTCCGACAATCTTACGACTACCCACCTTTGTATTGCCACCACCGGTAGTTCCGGATATATTTGAAATATTATCCGAACCGGCATCCTGTATCTGCACTTTTGTATAATCTGCCCAATCATTACCGGTTTCCCGACTGACCGGTTCATCCGTTACAACGTAATATTGCAGGTTTGTCGCGCGGGCAACTTCATCTCCGCCGGCATTACGGATTATACCGGCCTCTGCCAAATAACCGGCATTATGACCGCTAAAATCTATTACATTACCGTCAAGCTGGAGTTCACCTATGGCATTATAACTAACGTCACGCACAATATAATCACGATTACCGCGAGCGACTATCTGCCGTTTTTTATCTACGACAAAACCTTTATCCATACGACCGAGTTTGCTACCGGATAAGCTCAAAACAGTACCGTCTTTTGTGAAATATCCGTAGGTGACAAAATTTTCGTCATACGCATAAAAATCGTATAAGGCGTAACCGATTGTTTCTCCTTTATACACTACGCTACCGTCAAAATTTACACGTCCGACATTTTCGCCGCTTCCATCAATAACATCACCGGAATTTTGCACCATTCCTAAAAAATTATTATCATCACGATATGCCACTTTATATTTCATAACGCTACCGAAAACTTTTTTAGACTTAGAGATAACATCCCCGTCTGCCGTAACATACCCCAAAATTTGATTATTTGCATCTACAACGCTGCCATCTGCCAAAACATTGCCCAAAATTTCATTATCAAAACCAATCACCGGATCAGATGTGATTACGGCATATTTAAGATTATTATCTCCGTCAAGAATTTGCCCGCGCCGATTAACGCAGCCTAAAGCAGCACCATTAAAATCTACCCCGCGGCTGATATTGACACTACCGGAAAAATTGCCGTTGTTATCCACAACACCGCTACCGCTAACGGCATAACCGATATAGCTTCCGACATCGGATATTGCCTGCCCGTTCGGTAAAATACGACCGACAACCACATCTCTATCATTTACTATTTCACCGCGCCCGTTCATTACGCCGATTGTCCGGCACTTTTCGTTTTGCACAGCCGTAAACGGCACTACTTTACCACTAACTACGGCATTACCGTCACTAACATAATCGGCATACAAAACCTTACCGTAAACATTTCCGCTTAAAGATTGAACTTGTCCGCCGGATGTTGCATATCCAAGCAAATCGCCACCTAAACTTACGGCCACCTGCTTGTTGCCGGTAAACCCCTTAATAGGGACAACATTCGGCATAACCTGCTCACCGCTTTCTACGACATAACTGCCCGGAACTGCCTTATATGCCACAACACCGTTGTTATTCATAATAAGATTACTATTCGTGAAGTTGCCTAAACTTTCTCCGGAAAAGCCTAACGAATACAATGGAGATATTATGCCGCCGACATAACCTTTTTTATTAAACAATACGCCGCTTGGGGTAATTTTTACATCGGTTGCCAAATTATATAAGGCTCCGTTTGGATTTATATACGAATATATCGTACCTCCCAGACCGTAAGCCACGCTATCGCCGACCGCCCCGCCGATTACATTACCGCTCCCGCCGAATAAATATCCAAACGGCGATAATCTATTGACGTCAGCTCCACGCACAACGGAAGAATTTATATCAACCACACCTAAAGGAACATTGTTTTCATCCACTATAACGTTGGCGCGCCTTGTTGTACCGCCGATTAGAATCCCATTGGTATCATAAGCGTAATTGCCTTTGATTTGCCCGATGACATTACCGCCTAAAGAAATAACCGAGCCGTTACGCATACTTTGTCCCTTCAGACGGGCTAAAGCATCAAAAACCGGACCGGTTGTGGATAGCTCGCCGATTTTTACACCTTCATCATTATAAACATAACCTTTACCGCCAACGTGTCCGACAACCTCTTTACCGCGAACAATTAAACCGTCCGGTATCAAATTTCCCAAATAACGTCCATATTCGTCAGTTGCCGTTGCAGAAATATCAACGGCAAAACCGATTACGTTTTTCTTTTCATCAACGATATTACCGTCTGCCCGATATTGTCCGACAACATTTGTACCGTCAAAAACCGCGCCGTTATAAGTTACAATACCTATATACCGCCCAAAATTATCAAAAGCATAAGAAGTCTTTACCGTACGTCCGATAATTGCACCGGACGGCGCATATACAAATTCATTGGCATGTATTGTACCGATTTCATTGCCTTCAAAGTCAATAACGCTGCCCGAAGGAGCTAAACTTCCTAAAAACTTACCCTCGTTGGAAACAACCATTTTTGACGACATCAGACGCCCGTCCAACAAATAATCATCTCCCGATTTACGATAAGCATAGCCGTTCGCCGAAACAAAACCGACGTTTTGTCCGTCTAAATTTGTATACGTCCCGATACCGGTCAGACGTCCGATGGTCTTACCTTCGGAAGAATATATAATCCCCGGATATAATATTGAGCCGATAATATTGTTGTTGGCGTCTATTACCAAGCCGTTAGGTAGAGATTTTCCCAATGTTTTACCGCCAAGGCTACGAATAATGCCGTCACTATGAATTTTGCCAAGCAGACGATTGTCATTTCCGATAACAATACCCTGTGGAACAACACCGCCGATAATTTTACCGCTTTCATCAACAATAAGACTGTCGGCCGTAATTGAGCCGATATTTTCGCCATCAGCGTTTATCACCATACCGGTTGAAATAACCTGTCCGATAACATCACCATAAAAATCTATGGCCGTAATTTCTTCGGCATAACCGTTATGCGCACCAAAAATAAGCATAATCGGTAAAAAAACAGTCTTTATATATTTTTTTATCTGATTGTTCACCGTTAATTCCTCCGATTTCTAGCCACTTCATTTAAGATATATCCGGCTACATTTCTATCGGCATCAATAAATGATCCGTTGCTTTTCATATATCCTATCTCGCGGTCATTATCCTGTATAACTTTGCCATTGGCCGAAAGTCGTCCAAGATATTCGCCACTGTTTGATAATATAGTATCACCGATATTATAAGTATGTCCCAACACATTATTCTGCTTATCAACAGCTAATCCGTCCGTCAGGATATGACCGACCTCACCGCCGGAACGATATATCTTACCGTCAAATCCGATTATACCTTTGACTTTATCATCATTACCGATAACTATATCACCGGATACTACTTCACCGAGGATTTGTCCGTCATAACTTAATACCTTACCGTCTGAAAGGACATAACCGCCTATTATACGTTTATCGTTCATAAATTGCCCGTTTGGCAAAACAACACCGATAGGATTGCCGCCGAAATCTATAACAACACCGGTAGGTAAAGGCGAAAAATTATCGGTTGTTACACCACCCGGCAACAGCGTTGATTTATAGGTATTATCCTTACCGATAACTTCTCCGCGAGCATTGGAAAAGCCAATATAAGTTCCCAACACATTACCGATAGCCGTTTGCGGCAAAACCTCGCCCACCACCTTATTTTCTTTAAGAACGTGACCATCCGGAGAAACATTGCCGGTTACTTCACCCGGACGATATTTTTTGCCTTCTCCGTCTTCTATATTTTCCAGTTCAATTACTTCTCCGCCGGATACGGCATACCCAAGGTAAACTCCGTTATATCCCATTGCGCCACCTTGTTTTACCAAACCGCCGATTTGCCGACCGTTATCGTCAAATATCTGTCCATTGGCGTTTATAGCTCCGATAACGCTTCCTTTCGTATCTATTACCCGTCCATCGTAGTTTACAAAGCCCAACAGAGTACCGTCCATATCCACAACGGCAGACATTTCCAAAAATTTTGCCGGTGCTCCGCTATAAAATCCCACATCGCCACCGTTGAATGTGTCTACGGCAGCACCGCTATTGTCATAGACAACTCCGTCAGGGAACAAATGACCTAATTTTTCACCGGTTGCGCTTATGAGAATACTCACTTCCGGAGCCGCATAGCCGACAATGTTATTGTTTCTATCCGCAATAAGGTTGCGTAAAAATAAATGAGCCCCGTCAATACCGGCTAATGAAATATTGCCGGCGTCATCAAAAACTCCTAACGGTTTTCCGTCAAAACCAAACGCATAACGCGCCTTTGATGTCGTGCCGATATAGGCAGAATTACGGTCATAAACATCACCATAATTGTCGGCACAACCCAGAATATTACCTTTCTTATCTTTAAGCAGACCGTTTTTCTCCAAAGTACCCAGACGCTGCCAATTATACGACATCACCTGTCGTTGCCGGACAATATGTCCTTTAACGCGCGGCTCATCCAAATCCATTACCGTACCGTCCGGATTAAGACAGCCCACCTCTTTTTTCTTGGAATCGCGAACATATCCGTCTGCATTAGCTTCTCCGATATATTCACAATTATTATCATAAACACTTCCGGTAGTTATCACTTTACCGGCAAAAAGTCCGTCACCTGTCCAAACCGTACCATCAGCATAAACACGATAATCCGTTTCGGTTTCCCCTTTTCTGACTACACCGTCTTTATCTAATTTGGCACTAAAATCACAACCCCAGTTGGCGATATACCCCGGATTAATTCCTACGGCAATAATTTTAGCTCCCGATTTATCGGTAACTATGCCATTTGGGCGAATCCTACCCAGAACTTTTTTCTGTTTAACAACTTCTCCTAAATTATTTATCGTCCCCAAAACTTTTCCGGACGGAGTAATCGGCAACAAATTGCGGTTAATTGCCATACCGATTTTTTTGGATCCGAATACGCGAATATTTCCTTTCATATCGGTTAAGCCGATAATTTTACCGGTTTTATCACGAGCTACACCGTTTTCATCCACATAACCGATAACATTGCCGTTTTCATCATACGCTAAAAATACGTCCTTACCTTGCTTACCGATAATATTACCGTCTTGATCTATGATATTCCCGTCTTCGTCTACCGTACCGATAACATTGCCGTTAAAATCAATAACATTACCATCGGCATCAACGTATCCGATAACATTACCGTCTTCATCCAAGGCTAACTGTTTGTTCTCTGTTCCTTGATGACCGATTATCTCCTGTTGCTCATCACTTTCTTTGATAATATTGCCGTTTTTATCCACTACACCCAGAAAATTACCGTCCGCATCAAAACCGTTACCGTCTTCATCGGCATAACCGATAACATTACCGTTTTCATCTAATATTTTTCTGACTTTTTCTTCCAGTTTTTTACCGATAACATTACCGTCTTTATCTATTACATTGCCGTTTGCATCAACTTTGCCGATAACATTACCGGAGCTGTCACGAACATTACCGTCTTTATCAATATAGCCTATGACATTACCGTTTTCATCCACCGCCAAATCGTACATTTGTTCATCTACCTTACCGATAACATTGCCGTCTTTGTCTATTACATTACCGTTTTTATCTACTTTGCCGATAACATTGCCGTTAAAATCTACCACATTGCCGTTTTCATCTATATAGCCGATAACATTGCCGTTTTCATCTACCGCCACCCGTTTTTTAGAACCGGTATGTCCGATAATATTGCCGTCTTTATCTACAACATTACCGTTTTCATCTACTTTGCCGACTATATTGCCGTTAAAATCTATAACATTGCCGTTTTCATCTATATAA
>CAYOYE010000008.1:0-11865 GCA_964408115.1 uncultured Azospirillaceae bacterium | reverse complement strand
CAAAAAACTCAACCAAAAAGTCCGCTTTGAAGACTATGCCCTTACAAACTCCGACAAACCAAAATCCGAAGGTATCCGACATTATAACTTTAGAAAGGACACCCCCTTGTCAACCGCCGATGTTCGGGCTTTTGCTGCCACCTTACCGGATTTGCAGGATTTTCGCCGGCATAACTTTAATGAAATAAACCTCATCTATTCCGGCGGTTTGATTGCCTTTCAAGATGAAAAAAAAGGAATTAACCGCGATGTATCATACTTAAAAAATGCGGTAAATCCCTGTCAGTCCATTGCCCGCAAAATCAAATGGAGCGGTTTAAGATTAGAATTTCAAAACATTATAGGCAAGCAGGCGATGGGGCTTAGTGATTGGGCCTACATCTGCGAAAGAACAATCAAAGCCTACCGCCAAATCAGCCTAAACAGCGCTAATGCCATATCCTTACGCATGCTCCGTTCCGGCTTGGTATATCGGCTGATGAGCAAATATGATTTTACACCGGAAGAACGGCAACAACAAAGGTATTTTTTAGAAGCAACCGTCCGCATGTATGAAACGACAGAGGAAGATATCAAAGCCGTTAAGCCGCTGCGTTCCGATTTACAGAAAAAACTTATTTCTTTAGGCCCTTCGTATGGCGGAACACCGATTGTCCTGCCTTGATTTTATTTAAAAAAAAGGTTGCATTTCCTAAAGATAATATGTATAAACACTAAAAAAGGCTTATTTTGAAAAGGTGTGAAAAATGGCAAGAGTTACAGTTGAAGACTGCATTGATAAAATTCCTAATCGTTATGATTTAGTTTTAGTATCGGCCCAAAGAGCTCGCGATATTGCATCCGGTGCGCATTTGTGTGTTGAACGCGATAATGATAAAAATTCGGTAGTTGCCTTGCGCGAAATTGCCGAAAATCGCGTAGATATTGAAGATTTACAACATTCTCTGGTTATGGGCTTACAAAAATATGTAGAGGTTGAAGAACCGGAAGATGAAGAAGTTGAAATTTTGGCTGCCGAAAAAGAACTGGCAGATTTGGATGAGCAATTCTCCAGCGATATGATTAGTGATGAAGATTTAGCCGAAACCATGCAGGTTCATGGAGAAGACGATGATAATTTTGATTTGGATTCGGATTCCTCTGACATAGATTTGGATGATGACGGTGATTTCGGTGATGAAAACTTTGACGATTCTCTAAATGATGACGGATTTGATGATTTAGATTAAAATCCTGTCAAAAAATTAACGGTTATTAAAGCAAAGCATTCTATAGTCAAAGGTATGTTTTGCTTTTTTTAATCAAATTAACGGGGGTAGAAAATGTTAAGACAGTACGAGCTTGTAGATTTAGTCAAATCTTATGATCCGTATGCTGATGAAGACGCGCTTAACCGAGCGTATGTTTTTGCCCTCAAAAAACATGGTTCGCAGCTGCGAACATCCGGAGATCCGTATTATTCTCACCCGATTGAAGTTGCCGGTATCTTAACAAAATTTAAGTTAGATTGCTCCTCCATTATTGCCGCCCTCCTGCATGACACCGTAGAAGATACGGATACAACACTGGACGAAATACGCAATCTTTTCGGTGATCAGGTTGCACAGCTGGTTGACGGCTTAACCAAATTAGCCATGATAGAGCAAAAATCCGGCTCAAGTAAACAGGCGGAAAATTTCCGTAAACTACTTTTAGCCATGTCCGAAGACATCCGCGTATTATTAATCAAACTGGCAGATCGCCTGCACAATATGCGCACCCTGCACTATTGCGCGCCTGAAAAACGCGCGCGCATTGCCAAAGAAACACTGGATATTTATGCTCCGCTGGCGGAACGTATCGGTATGCAGGAAATTAAAGAAGAAATGGATGAAATTGCCTTTGCCGAACTGTATAAAGAAGCCCACGATTCCATTGTCGCGCGGCTTAATTTTTTGCGTGAACAAGGTAGTGACATTGTCCCTAAAATAATCAAACAGCTTGAAAAAGATATGCAGGACAACGGCATTAGCTGTACAATTACCGGACGCGAAAAATCGCCATACTCAATATGGCGTAAAATGCAATTAAAGAACGCCTCTTTTGAGCAACTTTCCGATATTATGGCTTTTCGTATTTGCGTAGAAAACATTAGCGATTGTTATCAGGCATTAGGCATCATTCATAGCAAATATCCTATGGTCCCTCGGCGCTTTAAGGATTACATTTCAACCCCGAAACCTAACGGTTATCAATCTATCCATACCGGAGTTATCGGACCTTTTGATGTCCGCATTGAAGTCCAGATTCGCACTTATGAAATGCACGAAGTCAACGAAAAGGGCGTTGCCGCCCACTGGGCATATAAACAGGGGCAACGTACGGAAGGTAAAAATTTCCGTTGGATTCGCGAACTGTTGGAAATTCTTGATCAGGCACAAAATCCCGATGAGTTTTTAGAAAACACTAAACTTGAAATGTATAATGATCAAGTATTTTGCTTTACTCCAAAGGGCGATTTAATCGGCTTACCTGTCGGTTCTACGCCGGTTGATTTTGCCTACGCCGTTCATTCCAATGTCGGAGATACCTGCGTTGGAGCAAAAATAAACGGCGAAATTAAGCCTCTCCGCACAATTTTACAAAACGGCGATCAGGTAGAAGTCCTAACTGCCAAAAATCAGCACCCGTCATTAGAATGGGACAGATTTGTCGTTACCGGCAAAGCCAAAGCCGCCATCCGCCGCTATGTCAGAATCAATAAGCGGGAGCAATTTATTTCTCTGGGCAAAGAGATTTTGGAAAAGCTGTTCAAATCGGAAGAACAGGAATTTTCCGAAAAAAGCTTGTTAAACGTAATGCCGAATTTTGAAGCCGAAACCATTGATGATATTTATGCTAAAGTCGGCGAAGGCTTGGTTACCGGTTGGGATGTTTTGCGGGCGGTTCACCCCGGATACAAACAGTCCAAATTAGAAAAAATGGTAAGTTCGCTTAAATTTCCGGTATTCAAAAAAGAAGCTCAAAAAAAGGATTCGCTTAAAATACGCGGCTTAATTGACGGAATGGCTGTTCATTTTGCCGGCTGTTGCCACCCTTTGCCCGGCGACAGAATCGTTGGCATTGTTACTACCGGCAAAGGCGTAACCGTACATACGCTGGAATGTCCGTCACTTAAAAATTATGAAAAAGAGCCGGAACGCTGGCTGGATATAGATTGGGGAACAGATGCCGAAAACGAAAAACATACAGCCCGTCTAAAACTAATGCTCAGCAACGAACCGGGTGCTTTGGCAGACGTTGCGAATATTGTGGCCAAAACGGAATCTAACATTATGAACTTGAATATTACATATCGTACATTAAGTTATTTTGAAATACTGCTTGATATAGAAGTAAAAAACGTAGCCCAACTAAATACGCTCATTACGGCGTTAAAGGCTTCTAAATCTATCAGCTATGTTGCTCGTGCCACCAAATAAAGGAAAATAATTTGACGGATATAGGAAATATTTTAAATAAATACGGTAAATATATTCTGATAAAACTAAAAAAGTTAAACGGTACACCTTATTCAATCGCCGCCGGTTTTGCTTGCGGTGTTGCCATATCATTTACTCCGTTTATCGGCTTTCATCTGCTTTTGGCGGCTCTTACCGCCCTGCTTTGTCGTGGCAACATACTGTCATCGGCTATCGGCACGATTATCGGCAACCCATGGACTTTTCCGTTTATCTGGGTGGCTGTTCTTTATACCGGACGCGTATTTCTCGGAATTGATACTCATAGCGGAAGTGTGAATTTTTTAAGCATTTTCAAATCGGCTTCGGATTCGCTAATAAGCCTAAACTTCAGAAACTTCGGACGTGATGTCTGGCCGATAATTTTTCCCATGCTTGTCGGCTGCATTCCCTACTACATTGTTTCGTGGTTTATTTCTTTTAAGCTGATAAAAAACACTTTGGATAAAATCCATAATCGGAGAATTAAACGCAATCTTGCTAACGCCATAAAGGAAGGAAATTAATATGATAGTCGGTTTAGGTTGTGACATCATAAATGTTGAACGCCTCTTAAAGTCAACCTTAGATCTGGTGCATTTTGCCGACCGGATTCTCGGTGCGAACGAACAAACGGAAATTTCTGACCAAACAAACGGCAAAGTCATATCAAAACAAAAATATGCCTGCATTTTGGCAAAACATTTTGCCGCTAAAGAAGCCTTCGTTAAGGCCCTGGGCACCGGATTTAGATTCAATATCTATCTCAAAGACATAGAAGTTTTACATAACAAACTGGGGCAACCGATACTCCGAATTAACGGTAACGCCCGAGAAATATTGCAGGAAAACCATAAGAACGCCCGTTTACATATCACATTAAGTGATGATTTTCCGTATGCCCAAGCCGTTGTCATTATTGAAACCGACTAGATTTACAGTTCTTTGCGGGCGCTTAGGGCCATCTGAATTGTCCCGTCATCCATATAATCAAGCTCTGCCCCAACCGGAATACCTTGTGCCAGAGTTGTAACTTTCACTCCGGTTTCCCGCAAGCGCGACAATAAATAATGAGAGGTAATCTGTCCGTCTATTGTTGCCGGTAAAGCCAAAATAACTTCTTTAATCACCCCGTTCTGCAGTCTGCCGAAAAGTTTTTCAATATTCAAATCGTCCGGCGTTACGCCGTCTATTGCCGACAATATTCCACCCAAAACATGATACTGCCCACGATATACTCCAATGCGTTCCATAGCCCACAAATCAGCAACATCCTGCACAACGCAAACTACTGTAGCATCACGCGTAATATCATCACAAACCGCGCAAGGCTGTACCGTATCAAAATTGCCGCATATCGGACATTTTTCCACATTATCGGCAACCTCTTGCATAGCGGTAATCAGCGGCACAAGCACACTTTCTTTTTTTTTCAAAAGGTGTAAAACAATGCGCCGCGCCGAACGTGTACCCAAAGCCGGTAATTTGGCAATTATTTTTGCCAGTTTTTCAATTTCTTTTCCCTGCAATTTTATCACCTAAAACGGCAGTTTCAAGCCACCTAAACCAACGCCGTTTGTGGCTTCTTTCATCCCTTCTTCCATCATAGCATCAACTTTTTGGTGAGCGTCATTATATGCAGCCAAAATCAAATCTTCCAGCATTTCAACATCTTCCGAATTAAGCAAAGATTTATCAATGCAGATTTTTTTCATTTCCGATTTACCGTTCAAAACGACCTTAACCATATTTCCGCCGCTTGTACCTTCTTTTTCTTCCTGTCCGAGTTTAGCTTGTGTTTCCTGCATTTTACGCTGCATCTGTTGCGCCTGTTTCATAATACCTTGAATATTTAACATTTAATTATCCTCATCTTCCAAAGTTTCACTATTTGTATCCGGCGCCGTAAATTCTGCCTCAACATCTTCATCTTCGGCTTCTTCTACGGCTTTCCGTATAATTGTTTCCATTTTAGCACCGTTAAACTCATTAAGTATAGCCTTAACAAGAGGATATTCAGAGATATTTTTCTTATCTTTCTCTAATTCCTGCCTCTCTAAAAAGGCCAATGTTTCGCCCAACGGCTCATAATCTATATCTATCACCCAATTTACCGCTGTTTCTTTTTCCAAAAATTTGCGTAAATTAGATACCAGATTTTTATCTGATTTTTCGGATAAGGCGATTCGCATACTGCCGTTTGCAAAAGCCTTAAATGACATATCATTTTTTACCGAATATAACAGTAACATCTGTTTTTTGGCAGTCAATAGTCTAACTAAATCGCTCGGACTTTCCAAAACAAAGCCGTCATTACCGTCAGATATCTCCATACCGCTGGCTTTAGCTGCAGAAATCTGTGGTGTTTCGCTGTTGTTTTTAGCTGTTAATCCGGATTTTTTTTTTAACTCCTTCAGCAAATCTGCCGGAGAAGGAAGCGCCGCTGAATAGGCGATTCTAATTAAAATCATTTCCAACGCATCAAAAGGCGTTGTGGCATATTGCAGCTCGCTAATACCCTTAATCAGCATCTGCCAGATTTTAGACAAT
This sequence comes from uncultured Azospirillaceae bacterium, assembly GCA_964408115.1. GTDB lineage: Bacteria > Pseudomonadota > Alphaproteobacteria > RF32 > CAG-239 > RUG410. The sequence continues at coordinate 5,836 of CAYOYE010000008.1, read as the reverse complement.
ATAGATATGGGCGTTGCACAGAGTTTTTTACACATTTCTCTATCAAACTCGCTGACCGTTGGATCATTAATAAAATCAGGCACTATTTTTACTTTGGTCACAAGGTGTGTAATATCCACCAAATCCTGTATAATTATCTGCGGAGCTGCTCCGTTTACATATTGACGGTGCATATTATCCAAAACGGCAGAAACATCACCTTCCAGCAGTTTTTCAAACAATCTGAACGACATCTGTCTATCTGCCAATCCCAACATATTTTTGACGGCATCGGTCAATACTTTTCCATCACCCAAAACAATGGATTGATCCAACATAGACAAGCCGTCACGTCCCGAACCGTCTGCGGCACGCGCCACTAAATTAAGTGCTTCCTCGTCAAATTCAATATGTTCGGCCTGCAAAACTTTATGAAACAGCGTAACTAACGTATCTATACTCAAACGCTGCAAATCAAAACGTTGACAACGCGACAGTATCGTTGCCGGCACTTTACGGATTTCCGTTGTGGCGAATATAAATTTTACATGTTCCGGCGGTTCTTCCAGCGTTTTCAACAAAGCATTAAACGAGCTTTTTGACAACATGTGTACTTCGTCAATGATATATACTTTATAGCGCGCGTTGGTCGGCTTATATCTAACTGTTTCCAATATATCGCGCATATCATCAACACCGGTTTTGGAGGCAGCATCAAATTCCAAAACATCTATATGTCGGCCGGCGGCAATAGCCTTACAATTTTCACACACTCCGCAAGGATGTATATTAGGTCCGCCTTTTCCGTCTTCGCCGATACAGTTAATGGCTCGGGCTATCAGGCGGGCCGTTGTAGTTTTTCCGACGCCGCGAATACCGGTCAGAATATAGGCATGATGTAAGCGATTATTTTTGATGGCATTAGTCAGCGTACGCACCAAAGCATCCTGCCCCAGCAAATCTTCAAAAGTTTGCGGTCGGTATTTACGCGCCAGTACGACATATTGTTCGTTTTCTTTTTCAGCCATCTCTTATTCATCTAAATTGAGGAGAAGGGACTTAGACCTTAATCAGACCGCTACGGCTGCTTTCTTCCGAACCTGACCGGATTTACGGGTTCATAACCCCAAGCCCTTCATAAACTACTTTTATATTGAGCAAATAAAATAACTTTGCAAGCAAAAAATCATCTTATTGAACGTTTATCAAAACAGAACGCAAATCATTTACGTTTTTACCGTAAATCATCGGCATATTGGTTGTAAAATCGTCATAATCAGCTCCGCGTGAATATTCCGGATTCATACTGTAAAATTTCTGCGGTGCGTTTTCAACAACTCTTTGCCCACCGGCAGTAACTCTGACAATATCAAGTCCATGCTCGCTTTTTCCGTTGGCAAAAATTCGGAAAGCCCCGCTCATACCGAAATATCCGTCCGGATTCGTAATTGCCGCATCCAGATTATTTCGGTCTTTTCGCGCCAAAGACGTAGCCAAGGCTACCGCATCATAAGCAAAAATATTAAGGCTGTTCGGTTTTTCGCCAAACATATCTTTATATTTTTGCGCAAACGCATTCTGTCTTTCGGTTGACATCACCGGATATGCCGCTCCATATAGCTCGGTTTCTTTGCTTAAATTGGTATTAGCCCAAACGGATGTTCCGAAAAACAGTACATCCGGTGCGGCAATATCATAAAAACTGAACATAGAGGTAATAGATTTTAAGCGGTTACCGTATTCCGGCACTAACAATGCGTCAAAATCAACGGCGACATATTCAGCATTTTCGCCGGCTTTAGCTTGAGATGCCGCAACTTTTTTTGCCCCTGCCATAGAAGTTACCAGCCCTGTAAAGTCCATTGTTTCCGGCGGATAAAATCCCACTTTTACAATTGTTGCTCCATAAGCTCCGGCAGCTCTCATTGCCGATTTATACATATTGATACCGCTCTGAGAATCCGGCAAAACAACGGCTAGCTTTGTCCGTCCCTTTTCTACGGCATAGCGAACGATTCTGTCAATCTGTTCCTCATTTAACAGACCTAACGTATAAACTCCGCCTTGCAACACCGAAGGTGCGGTAGAAAACGAAATGACCGGTATGTTTTTATCTTTGGTAACCGAGCTGATTGCCGCCACTTCTTCACTTAATAACGGGCCTAAAATCAAATCGCTTTTGGCATTTACGGCATTTTCTACGGCAATCCGCGCGCCGCTTGTTGTACCGAGTGTATCATAAAACTGCAACACTACGTTATTGTTATCTAAATCGCCGACAGCCATCATTGCCGCATTTTTCATACCGTTACCGGTTTCGGCGAATTTTCCGCTCAACGGGAGCAGCATTGCCACTCTGAAACTTTCGGCAGTTCCCAAGTCAACATGACTATAATCCGTCAAAGCTACCGTATCTGCCGGTTTACCGTATTCATAACTGATGCTTTGTTGCGATTGCTGATTTATCTTTAAGACGCTGCAACCCCACAACAACATACACACCGTTAAAGCTGCCGTTTTTTTTAACACTTGCATTTTTCCTCAAAATATAAAACAATATACTTATTGTAATAACGCTAAATATTTTTTTTGTAAAGTTAAATAGTATGTTAAGAAACGGTCTTTATATTATTGCCACCCCGATTGGCAACCTCAATGATATTTCTCCTCGGGCGCTTGAAATTTTAAGCGAGGCTCCGGTAATTGCCTGCGAGGATACGCGCATATCCAAAAAACTTTTTGCCTTACTCGGATTATCTTTGCAAAAAAAATTTATTACCTACGAAGACCATTCCGAAGAAAATAAAGCACAGAGTTTAATAGATATTATAAATGAAGGGACGGCGGTAGCTCTCATTAGTGATGCCGGCTCGCCGCTTATTTCTGACCCCGGATACAAATTGGTACATAAATGCCGCGAACAAAACATCTATGTAACTGCCGTTCCGGGGGCTTGTGCCGTTATAACGGCCTTACAGCTTTCCGGCTTACCGACAAACCGCTTTATGTTTGCCGGTTTTATTCCGAACAAAGATAAAGCCCGTAGTGATTTATTCAACGAACTAAAAGATATTGACACCACGCTTGTTTTCTATGAAACGGCACCGCGCTTGCTTAAAACACTGCAACAGGCACAACTGATTTTCGGCGAGCGAGAAATAGCCGTAACTCGCGAACTTACCAAAATGTATGAAGAAACACAAAACGGGACGTTTGCCGGGTTAATAGCCCACTTTACCGGAAATCCGCCCAAAGGAGAATTTGTATTTATGGTTGCACCACCTCTCAAAAAAGCCCCTCAACCTACGGATATTCGGGAGCTGTTGCAAAAGCGCCTGACCGAAACATCACTCAAAACTGCGGTCAAAGAAATTGCCGCACTCACCGGCATCAACAAAAACGAAGTTTACGCTCTGGCTCTTGAGTTAAAAGATGAATAATTATCATAGTGGGAAAATTGCCGAATTTTTTGCCCGTATTTATATGCGGTGTCATGGCTATCGTATTGTTGTACGCAATTACGTTACCGGACGCGGTTCAACGGCAGGAGAAATTGACTTTATTGCCGTTAAAAATAAAACTTTGGTATTTGTAGAAGTAAAAAAACGCCAAAATTATCAAAATGCCGCTTATGCCGTTACGCCAACTCAAAAACGGCGCATTATACGCGGGGCGCAAAATTTTTTACAACACCACAAACAATACGCCGATTACGATATTCGCTTTGACGCCATACTGTTATATCCGCCGTTTAATCTCTGTCATCTATGCAATGTTTGGTCGTTATCTGACTAAATTTGTGTAATTCTCTAAAATAATCTTGAAAAAAACAAAGCTGTGTGTTATATGGTATGTAAAAATTTTATTAGGAGCAGATTTATGATTGAAATGCCGGAAAATATGGTTGAAATGGCCCTTAAAACAATGGGTGATCGCTGGAAAGTTATGATTATACAAGAACTGATGGACGGCACAAAACGCTTTGGTGAAATCAAAAAAGAACTCGGTGACATCACGCAAAAAGTTTTGACTTCCAATCTGCGCTCATTAGAAGAAAAAGGCATCTTAATTCGGACGGTCTATGCCCAAATTCCGCCCAGAGTTGAATATACTTTGACCAACCTCGGCTACAGTCTTAAACCGGTTTTAGATTCTATGCGTGCCTGGGCCGAAGAATATTATGACCAAAACGTAAAAAAGCTGTTACCTGAACTTAACGCTTAAAATAATCTTAAATTGTCCGGTATTAGTCTAAAAATTTTGTAGTATCAACATTCCAGATATTTTCCTTATCCGGCATATTTTCGGCTATATTTTCGGCAGCTGCCATTCCGCTTAAAACAACGTGATCTATATTAATATATTTGTGCAAACCGGCACGTCCGACCGGATAAAGATTTTTAATTTCATCAATATATTTTTTTACCGTTGCAAACTCGTTATATGCTCCAAAGTACGCCGGATACGCTTTATCCAGTTTATATGACGTAACATCAAGCACATCTTCTTTAGCAATAATTCCCAACTTTATCCCTTCCGCAACTGCCAGCTTTTCAAATTCTGCGGCTGACATTGTCCATATCTCATCGCTATCGCCACCGAAATATTCAAAACCTATCCAGACCTTGTTATCCTCTTTCAGCAAATACGGCGACCAGTTATTATAAACCTGCATACGCCCCATCTGCACCCCTTTTTCATGAATATAGACCCAGGTATCCGGCAAAATTCCGTTCACCGTCGGTATTTTTGACGTATTTTTTATATTCAGTTTATTCAACAGCACCGCCGCTGACCGAAAATTACGATACATTAATCCGTTTGCCACTTTTCTGACTTCTTGCGGCGCATTATTTGTTATCTGCAACAAATTTTTCAGCGGTAAAGAAGATACGACATAGTCTGCCGCCGTTTTTTCGGTTTTTCCCTCACTGTTTTTCAGCTCCACAAACCGAATATTTTTGCCGTCCGTATCAATTTGCACCGCTTCACAATTCAGCCGAATTTCGCCCCCTTGCTCCACTATTTTAGCGGCGATTTTCTCCCAAAACTGCCCCGGACCGAGCTTTGGATATAAAAACGGATCTTCAGGCTTTACGCTTCGTACAAATATATTCTTAAACAACGAAATAAGCGTTTCCCAAAACCTTATGCCGCGGATTCTCTCGCGTCCCCATTCTGCCGAAATTTCTTTACATTCAATTCCCCATAATTTTTCGGTATAATTTTTGAAAAACGTTTGATACAACTCACGCCCAAACATATTTATCAAAAAATCTTCCGCCGTTTTTTCCGGTTTTATTTTCCATATTTTAGCCCGCACATACGACAAAAAAATCTTTGTCATTCGCAACGGCCCTAAACCTATAATTGTTGAAAAATTGAGCGATACCGGATAATCAAAAAAGCGTTCCAAATAAAAAATTCGGCACAATTTATAGCGTTTGAGCATAACATCATCATCAATATTCGGATTAATTTCCGGCGTATCCGGTGTATTTTGCAGATGTAAATCACGTTGTAATAAAATATCATCTTTAGATGCCACCGTCTGCAAAGGCAAAATATTCAGCCACCAGTCACGAACTTTTTTAAATTTTGTAAAGTAGCGATGCCCCCCGACATCCATAAAATTGCCTTTATAGCGAACAGACACACACATACCGCCGACAACGGAATTTTTTTCTATTACAAGCGGTTTAATATCGGTACGTTGCAACAACTCGTATGCCGTTGTCAATCCTGCAGGTCCGGCCCCCAGAATCAGCGCAGTCTTTTGTTTTTCAGTCATAGGCATCTCCTTTTGACTAATATTATACCGACTAAATTCTAAAATTAAATTAAAAATTGCTTATTT
>CAYOYE010000007.1:0-11986 GCA_964408115.1 uncultured Azospirillaceae bacterium | reverse complement strand
TAATAAAACCTTTTGATGGCTTCCTGATACTGCAGAAGAAACAGCAGCACCCTTTCCCTAGTTTCCATGACCTGCACAGTCAGACCCTCTCCTGCTGCCCTCGTATTTTTCTTCTAGTTGTTCAGATATATGTGGTTTTTGATGGAGTATTTATTAAAGTTTTGAAGGAGTTGTTTATATGTTAAGCCGTATGAATAATGAATTTGAAACACCTTTTACAACCGGCGCTTTTTTTGAGTGTTTGAGGTTTGAACTTTGAAAATATCCGAATAGAATTTGCTTTGTTGTTAAAACAGAACTTTTACCAATGAGTTCCATAATTGAATAATAGTAGATTATGTGGTTTTTGATGATACGGCTGATTTTATACGGGACAAATATTTTGAAAGTGAAAGTTGAAAAAGTTGTGAAAGTTTAAAAAAAATAAATATGAAGAAGTTTTTCGTAATATTGGTGATGGTTCTCGGTATCGTAGTAAACGTATTTTCTCAGGATACCTATAAAGTGGATCTTGTGAAGATAGGCAGCTACTCTCGTGGAACTGAGGTAGTTTGTGAAGGGGGAAAGTGTTTCTACTCTTCCATGAACCCTCAGTATAGGAACTTCTTTAATAGTCTCCGTTCCGGAGATATTATAGAAGTGTACCAGTATGAAAACCACATACTCGGTATTAAGAAGGTAGGTCATGAGACCCCTTCTTACCCGAATGGCGGTGTCATCTATGAGGATCGTAGAGGCGTGTACGGTAGCTACTATGGCGGTAGCTATGGTTACGGATATGGCGATGAAGGTCGCGTGTCTGTAACAATAGGTGGTCGCCATGGCGGTTTCTCTATTGACTTACCTATAAGGAAAAAGTCAAAGAGCTCTTCCACCACTACGACTACCACGCCGTCAACGCAGTCAACTACGACTACGTCAACGGTGCCGTCAACGACGACTACGAGATCAACGACGACGACTACGTCAACGGTGCCGTCAACGACGACTACGAGATCAACGACGACGACTACGACCCAAACCTCAGACTCCTCAAAGGAGTACAGAGGCGAAGGTTATAGTTTTCGCTTCAATTAAAAAAAAAGGTCCTTAATATCGCAAGATATTAGGGGCCTTTTTTTGTGCTTAAAATAGAAGATTCTCGGGATAATACGGACATTAAAGCGGATTTTTGTCGGCAGAAGCCGGCATATACCACCATAATAAGAAAAATCTTATTTGGTTGTGAATATCTCCGTTTTTTTCAGATAAATATTAACTTTTTGAATTTTACATATTTTGTGAGGGGCTAAAAAATAAAATAAATAGAACAAAATAAGAACTTTTGCCGTTTTTCCAAAAAATACCATTGAATACCATAAAATACCATGATATACCATTAGTATGTAAATTAACTTGAGGAATCTGGCTATGAGAAAAGTATTTCTCTTTATGGATACCAATATCAACAAAGTGGACGCTAAAGGGCGTGTTTCTTTGCCGTCAGATTACCGCGCAATGGTTAAAGAATTATCAACGGAAATTGTTTGTTACCGTAGCCTGACCTCGCCTTGTATTGAGGGTTGTTTAGAAGATTTATTGGATAAACTGGCTACGGAAATTGAAAATTCTACGGATTTCTTTTCGGAAACGCAGGATAATCTGACAAACTTAATTTTTGGTGACGCTAAACGTTTTACGTTTGACAGTACGGGGCGCATTATGCTGACGGAAAAACTGCTAAAACATGCCGAAATTACGGATACGGCGGTGTTTGTCGGCAAAGGACGCAAATTCCAGATTTGGAATCCGGAAAATTGGGAAAAAGAAGAAGCTCGGATTCGGGCAGAAGTTATGGCGAATCGGCCGGTGCTGAAATGCGGAAAGGATAAAGAATGACTGCCGAGCAGAAACAAAGACATATTCCGGTGATGTTGGAGGAAGTTTTACAATATCTTCAGCCGCAAAACGGTGAGGTTTATGTTGATGCAACGTTTGGTAACGGCGGTTATTCAAAGGCAATTTTAGAAAAAGCCGATTGTAAAGTTATTGCTCTGGATAGAGATCCAAATGTGCAGGCTAGGGCAGGCGAGCTTAAAAGTATTTATGGCAACAGGTTTGAATTTTATGCCGGCAATTTCGGTGATATGGCCCAAATAATTACGGAAAAGGTAAACGGAGTCGTATTTGATATCGGCGTTTCTTCTATGCAGTTAGATGATGCCGAACGGGGCTTTTCTTTCGGTAAAGAAGCAAAGTTGGATATGCGGATGTCGTGTGAGGGCGTTTCGGCTGCCGATATTGTCAACGGGTATGAAGAAAAAGATTTGGCAGATTTGCTTTATAAATACGGGGAAGAACGAAAGTCACGTCAGATAGCCGCAAAAATCGTAGAATATCGCAAACATAAGGAAATTGTAACAACTACCGAGTTGGCAGAGATAATTTATACGGTTTTGCCAAGAAAAAATAATGAAATAAATCCGGCAACACGCACGTTTCAGGCTTTGCGAATTGCCGTAAATAACGAGTTGGGAGAGCTGGAAAACGGTTTGGCAGGTGCAACGCAGTTGTTGGCAAAAGACGGGCGTTTGGTGGTGGTTGATTTCCATTCGCTGGAAGACAGAATCGTAAAGTGCTTTATGAAAGATAACTGTGCTAAAAAAGTACGCGTTTCAAAATATGCACCGAAGCCGGTCAGCGATAATAATTATTTGTTTAGCGGAATTTCGGCGGTGATTGCACCAACGGAAAAAGAAAAAAATGCGAATCCGCGCGCACGTTCGGCGAAGTTAAGATATGCTATAAGGGGATAAAATAATGGGGAGTATTAAAACGGCTATGGTGGTTTTGTGGTTGACGTTGACGCTGTTTGTGGCGTTGGGGTCTTCTATTTTGAAAAACAGAGTCCAAACTCTGGAACACCGTTTGGAAGTTATGAACGATAATATTCAGAAAGATATTCAGAATATTCATGTGCTGAAAGCCGAATGGAGCCATTATAATACTCCGGACAGACTCCGTAAACTGGCGTATGAACAGTTGGCGCTGGATAAGGCAAAGCCGGAGCAAATTATTAATTATTCGGCATTGCATTTTAACTATGAAGATGACGGAATTGCTAAAAGCGGTCCCGCTAACAAAAAAGGTTTAACAACTTTGGTTAAGGCAGAAGTTAGGAGGCAATAATGGGGTTTAAAGTTAACTTTTCCAAAAAAAACAACGACAGATTTTATCTGCCGGGGCAAGAAATAAAAATATCCAGAGGTTTGGTGGCACAGCGAAATTATACAACCGAAAGCGATAACGTGCTGACTTGTCGGAAACGTACTTTTGTGGCAATGTGCGGGTTTGCGCTGATTTTCGTAATTTTGGGCGGTCGGGTCAGTTATGTTTGTTTGGGTAACGGAATTAATATTGATACGGCAGCTATAGTTGACGAGCAAATTTCGGACGAAGATGTTTTGCATTTGAAAGATCCGGTAAAACGGGCCGATATTTTGGATAGGAACGGCGAAATTATCGCTACATCTTTGCCAACGGTTAATCTTTATGCCGATACGCGTAAAATTAAAAATGTGCAGGATGCTGCCGAAAAACTTAATTTTATCTTTCCGGAAATCCCGTATGTACGGCTTCTGGAACTCTTAAACCGGCGCGGCGCTTTTATTTATTTGCGGCGGAATCTTTCTCCGGCGCAGCAATCACAGGTAAATGCGTTGGGGATTCCGGGGTTGGAGTTTGAAGATTGCGAAAAGCGTATTTATCCGCATAAAAATCTGTTTGCCCATATTTTGGGGAATACCAACGTTGATAACAAAGGTATTTCCGGTTTAGAGGGCTTTTTGGACGAGCGGCTGACAATGTCTACAAAACCGGTTAGTCTGAGTGTTGATTTGGGTGTGCAAAATACCATTCGTGACGAGCTTTTGGCAGGTGTTAAAAAGTTTAATGCCGACGGGGCGGCGGCAATTTTGCTTGATGCTACCAACGGCAAGGTGGTTTCGTTGGTTTCGGTACCTGATTTTGACCCGAATGAAAATATAAAAGTTGGTGAACGCGAAATGTTTAACTTTGCTACAAAAGGCGTGTATGAGGCAGGTTCGGTGTTCAAGGTATTTAATACGGCGTTGAGTTTGGAAAGCGGAAAAGTGCGTCCGGATAATCGTTTTGATACGTCTGCTCCGGTTTTCTTCGGACATAATAAAGTTACGGATCCGCACGGCTCGCATGGACAGCTTACACCGGAGGATATTTTGGTAGAATCTTCAAATATCGGTTCTACGCTGGAAATTTTACGGGTGGGCAAAAAATATCAGCGTGAGTTTTTGCAAAGCATAAATATGGATAAAAAATTAAAGAATTTTGAAATCTCCGAAACGGCACGCCCGATATTCCCGCAACAAAGCAGATGGTCCGATCATTTGATGGCTACAATCAGTTTCGGTTACGGATTGTCTTCAACCCCGTTGCACATTGTTTCGGCATTTGCCGCAGTTATTAACGGCGGTGTTTATCATGAGCCGACTTTATTGCAGGACAGCAAACGCGAAGGAAAACGTATTCTTTCGGAAGAAAATTCTAAAAGTCTGCGTGAAATGCTGCGTGCGGTAGTCGTTCGCGGTACGGGTAAACGTGCTAATGTTGAGGGATATGAGGTTATCGGTAAAACGGGTACGGCAGATAAACTAGTGAACGGTCGGTATGATCATAAAAAGAGTATTTCTACCTTTGTTTCCGGTTTCCCAGGGTCTGATCCGCGCTATGCTCTGCTGGTGGTGATTGATAATCCGAAAGCCAGCAAGGAAACTTTCGGCTATACAACGGCAGGTTGGAATGCGGTGCCGATTACAAAGTCTATTATTACGGCTATTGCTCCGCAGCTTAATTTGAAAGTTGATTTTGATGCCGAAAAACAGAAAAGTATTGTTGATGCAGCTTATAAAAAATGATTAAAACTTGTGGATATGTTCTTAATAAAACTAAAAAATAGAAAAATAATGCACAATTTTTAACTTTATTGCTATTTTTTTCATTTTTGTTATTGAAAAATTTACCATTATTTCATAAGTTATCATTGTATTAGTTGTTACACAATTAAGTTAACGTTCGTAGAGATACGAAAAATTGTAAAAACCATATGGAGAAAATAAAATGAAAAAACTTTTGAGTTTGTTCGTAGCTTTGGTAGCCCTGTCTGGCTGTTCTACTTTCGGTTCTGAAGGCGGATTGTTTAGCGGTGCTGATTGCGATTCTAGATTGGCTCGCGATTTTGCCGAAAACGCTACGGATATCGTATATTTCGCGTTTGATAGCTCTGCTTTGTCAGCTGAAGCTCGCGCTGCTTTGGACACTCAGGTTGAGTGGTTGGAAAAACATGACAATGTAAACATTGTTGTTCAAGGTTACTGCGATGATAGAGGTACTCGTGAATACAACTTGGCTTTGGGTGAACGTCGTGCCAACGCCGTAAAAGAATATTTGGTATCCAGAGGAATTGCTGAAAGCAGAATTAATACCATTTCTTACGGTAAAGAAAGACCGGCTGTTTTGGGTAGCAACGAAGCTGCTTGGGCTCAAAACCGTCGTGCCGTTACAGTTATCAGCACAGCTGAATAATCCAGCGGTTTGATGCTTATGTTAAAAGACGCTCCCGAATCGGGTGCGTCTTTTTTGTTTAGTGCTTGTACTTGTAAAAAAAATACATTATAAAGTAGTTTATAGGATTGATTTAGAGGGGGCTAAAATGAAATTATCAGGATATGCTTTTGTCGCGTCGGCGCTGCTGTTATCTACGGTTTCGGTGCGCGCCGAAGATTTGCAGTCGGAAATTAATAAACTGCGCGAAGATGTAATTGTTTTGCAGCGACAGGTTTATCGCGGAATAGAAACCGAAAATAAAGCCGTAGGTTCGGCAAATGCCGATATTCAGGTTAAAATGAGCGACTATGCCGATAATTTTAGGACAATGAACGGACGTATTGATGAGCTGGAATATAAAATAAAACAGTTAGATGAACAGCTGACCAAAATGAACAGGGATTTTGAAATCCGTTTTAAAATTTTGGAAGGAAAGCAAATTCCGGCTTCTTTGAGTGCGCCGGCTCCGAATCTGCCGACCGTATATGATGCGCCGGTAGCTCAAGGCGCGGCTAAAGCCGTTGTCGGCGATTCTATACAGGGAAGCGATTTGGCACCGATTGCCGGTTCTAATACCGTTGTGACAACCGGCTCTCTAAATACGGCAGCCGATGACGGTACACCGCAGGCTTTGGTCCCGTTGCCGACTGCTGCCACAACCGAGGCCGTAAAGCCGATTTCGGTTAAGGAAATGTATGATACGGGGTTGGAGGCCTTTAATCAGGGCTATTATGACGAGGCAGAAGTTGCATTTAAGCATATTTTGGAACAGTCACCAAAGGATATTTTAGCCGGTAATGCCCAATATTGGTTGGGCGAGGTCTATTATCGGCGCGGTGATTTTAATGCGGCAAAGCAGGCGTTTAAAACAGGTTATGTAAACTATCATGATGGATATAAGGCGGCAGACAGTCTGTTTAAGTTGGGAATGACTTTTGAAAGCCTGAAAGATAATAAAAATGCCTGTGTGGTATTTAGCAGTTTCGGTGATGAGTTTCCTAAAGCCGGTGCCGAGCTGGCTAAACGCGTAAAAACCGAGGCAACTAAACTCGGGTGCAAATAGTGGAAGAATTTTTAAATAAACATCATATTACCGATAAGGTATTGGCGGTAGGTGTGTCCGGTGGGGCGGATTCGCTGGCGTTGGTTTTGCAAGCGCAGGAAGAATTGGCGGTGTTCGGTAGAAAAGTGATTGCCCTTACAGTCAATCATGGACTGCGTCCAAGTGCCGCGGCAGAAGCTGTGTATGTTGGCAAAATTATGAAAAAATACGGTATAGAACACCATATTTTGGAGTGGCAGGGAGAAAAGCCCGGCGCAGGAATTGAAGAAGCCGCAAGAATTGCCAGATATACGTTGTTGAAACAGTGGTGCGATGAGCATGATGTCAGAGTGCTGATGGTGGCACATCATTTACGGGATCAGGCCGAAACGTTTTTGATGCGTTTACAGCGTGGTAGCGGTTTGGACGGATTGTGCTGTATGCGTGAGGTCGGTTCGTGGAACGGACTGAAAATTTTGCGTCCGCTTTTGGGGGTGGAGCCGGAGCAACTGCAAGATTATCTAAAGAAAAAAAATGTGGTCTGGATAAATGACGAATCTAATGAAAGTGATGAATTTTTACGCTGCCGAATCCGTAAATTTTTGCCGGAGTTGAAAGAAAAAAGCGGCATAACGGTGCGGCGTATCGGCGAGGCGGTTATGAATTTGCAGAGCGCCGAATCGTTTATCAATGAATATGCAACCGAAGTCAGAACACGCGAGGTAAGGGATTATTTTGGGGCGGTGTTCAGCTTTCGGCATACGGATTATTTGCGCTGGCATAAAGAAATCAAGTTTAGAATTTTGGCGCAGCTTTGTCGTAAAATCTATATTCCGCGCGCCGAAAGTGTTTTGCAACTTCTTGCCAAGTTAGATAGAATACCGTTTGCCGGAGCGACGTTGGGTGAAAAAGAAATTTTTGCGGCGTACGGGAAAATCTGGATTGTTCCGGAATTGTCGGCAAAGCACAAGTCCAGTCGTAAGGAATGGCAACAATTTATAGAAACGTATCCGGAATATAAAAACGAGAAAATACCACACAAAGGGAGGTTGGCTATATTACGGGTGATAGCACAAAAAAAGGAGAAACTTAATGATTTATAACGGGTTAAAAGATATCAGCAGCAAATTTGATACTTTTTTGTTTGATGCCTATGGTGTTTTTTGGGAGGGAAACGGATTTTATGCCGGCAGTCGGGAACTGATGCGCGAGTTGGTGCAGGCCGGAAAAACGGTGGTTGTCGTATCAAATACCACAATGTTGCATGATGATATTGTGGAGGTATATGCGAAAAAAAATTTGTTATGCGGACGAGATTATCAATATTTTGTTTCTTCCGGAGAGGTTTTGCATAACGATTTGTTGCAGAAAAAATTACAGTTCACACATAATGCGAATCCGAAGAAATATTACGTTATCGGCGTATGTAATACAAAGGCTTTTGCAGGGACGATATATCAAAATACGGCAACGGTGGAAGAAGCCGACTTCGTTTATTGCGGTGTGCCGTATCTGTTGCCGGAAGATGTGGCCGAATATCCGCAGTTTAAGGATAAATACTGGCCGGTAGCCCTTGATGAAAAAGGCAATGTTTGTCTTTGGGATTCGGAAACGGAAATCCCGTTTGTTAAAGAAATTGAAAAAATCGTATCTATGAAATTGCCGATTTTAAATGCGAATCCGGACTATACCGCAAAAGAGGGACATAAGTTGAAAGCCGGTAGCGAGGCGGTGTTCGTGGTGAGAAACGGATTGATTGCCGAGATGTTTAGACAGCGTGGAAGCGAGGTTTTGGAATACGGCAAGCCGCATAATAATATTTATGATTATACCTTTACAATGTTGCAGCAAAACGGGGTTAATGTAGATTTAACTCGCACCTGCATGGTGGGAGATACCGTTCGTACCGATATTAAAGGGGCGCTAAATGCAAAAATTACGCCGATTTTGTGTGTGGAAACGGGGGTTACAGCCCAGAATATCCACGAAGGAAATTCTTTGGAAAATCTTTGCAAAAAAGAAAATATTGATATAGAACAGGTTATGCTGATTAAAAGTGTGGGAGGTAAATAAAATGGCTTTCGGATTGGTCGGCGGCTTAGCTGCAAAGGATTTTGTAACGGATTTGAAATTGTGTCGGGTTTTGTTTGAAGATAACCGCTATTATCCATGGATTTTTTTAGTGCCGATGCGGGAAAATACCAAAAATATGACAAACCTGACAATGGATGAACGGTTGTTGTTAATGCGCGAAATAGCATTAGCCGAAAATGTGATGATGCGGCTGTTTCCTTGTGATCAGGATAATGTGGCAATGATCGGTAATATGACACCGCAACTGCATGTACACATTGTTTGTCGCAAAAAAGGCGATCCGGATTGGCCGGGGACGGTTTGGAATTCGGCTACGGCAAAGTATGATCCGGAAGAAAAAGCACAAATGATTGCTAAAATAAAACGAGAGTTAGAGGCGGAAATGCAAAATCCGCAATATGGTTTAACAAAGTAAGGGATAAAAAAATGAGTAGAGTTATTACATTGATGCCGGTTAGATTGGCCGCTACACGTTTACCAAACAAGCCGTTGCGCGTAATCAACGGGAAAACATTGGTGCAGCGCGTATATGAAAACGTTAAAAATGCCTTGGATACGGATATTGCCGTTGCCGCAGGCGACCAAGCCATTGTTGACGAGTGCGCCAAATTTGGGGCAAAGGCCGTTTTGACTGATCCGAATTTACCGAGCGGTACGGATAGAATTGCAGCCGCCCTAAAAGTTTTGGATCCGGAAGGTTCTAAATATGATATTGTGGTTGATTTTCAGGGCGATAATATTAATGTTGATCCGAAAGTTTGTCAGCCGCTGATAGAAATGATTGAGCGGACCGATTGCGACATAGCGACCTGCGGTATGTTGATAAATTCGGAAGAAGATAAAAATAATCCGAATGTGGTGAAGATTATTATGGGGCTAAAACCGGGGGAAAAAGAGGCTCGTTGTTTGTATTTTACGCGGGCAACTGCACCATATACCCGGAATCCGGAAAAATGCCCGAATCAGGATTTGTATTATCATATCGGGATTTATGTGTTCAAGGCAGCGTCTTTGCAAAAGATGGTTTCTTTACCGACAGGCGTATTGGAAAAGCGTGAAGCTCTGGAACAGTTGAGAGCCTTGGAAAACGGTATGAATGTTCGGGCTATGCTGGTTGATAATATTAAGTTAGTGGCTGAAGCACCGGCGGATATTAATACGGAAGAAGATTTAGCAAACGCGTTGCCGTATATTAAGTAATTTTCGGTTAAGAGGTATAAAAAAATCTCCGTCATCCGTTTTGATGAGGGAGATTTTTTTTATTATATTCTAGGGAAATATTACTCTTTGGATTTTATAATCCAGAGCGTGAAATCCCCGAAAAATCTGCCAAATTCATGTACTATAATTACATAAATAAGGAAGATAAAGGCGACAATATATCTGCCACATAGCAGAAAGTTGCCGAAAATTACCAGACCGGCAACTATACCGACGGCAAAAATGATACGCAGGGTTATTTGGGTGTGTATCGCATTGCGAAACGCCAAAAATTTGCCCTTAATCTTTTTGCCTTTTAGCATCTGTACAACAAATCCGAAGACCATACAGATAAAAAAATAAAAAGCTATAAGCATATCTAAAAAATTTTAAATTACGCCTTTTATATTAGGGATTTTTTGGTTTTTGTCAATATTTTTATCGGCGACAGTTAGCTGTTATATCCAGATTTTTTTCATAAACGGAAGTTTTTATACCGCTAATTCCGATGACCGTATGAAAAAAGTTATCTTGCGAATATTGATTTTGTCGGGCATTGTTTTTGAGGCATACCGTATCTATGTTTTTTGTGGCATCATCGGAAAACCACATCAAAAAAGGAACTCTTGTTTGGGTAGACGGTGCAAATACATAAGGTAATCCATGCAGGTAAGTATTATTTTCTCCAAGTGATTCGCCATGATCGGAGATAAACAGCAACGCATCTTGCCGGTTCGGTTGGTGGTTTTGTTGTATAATATCTATGGCCGAAGAAATAATATAGTCGGAATACAAAACCGTATTATTGTAGGTATTAACGATTTTATCGGTGGAGCAGGTTTGCAAATCGGTTGTGCGACAGTCGGGCTGAAATTTAGCAAATTCCGGTGGATAACGGAGGTAATATGCCGGTCCGTGAGAACCTATCAGATGGAGGACAATTACGGTATTATTACGGATGTTTTGGATTTTTTGGCGTAATTTATCCAGTAAGACCTCGTCATAACAGATACCACCTTCACAATTTTGGAATACCTTATCGGTAGGGACGCGGTTGCAGACATCTTTACAGCCGTTGTCGTTATCAAACCACTCAATGTCATATCCGGCGGTTTGCAGAATATCCAACATATTTTGTGTATAGCGCGCCTCATCGGTATTAAACTGCTTTCGGGAGACCGCCGCAAACATACAAGGTAGGGAAACGGAGGTAATCGTTCCGCAGGATACGGTATCCGGAAAGTAAACAATGTCCTTTTTTTGCAAAAGCGGAGTGGTATCTTGCTCATAACCGTTGAGGGCAAAATTTTGGGCGCGGGTGGTTTCACCTATCAGCAAGACTATAAGTTTGGGGCTACTGTTTGCCGGCAATGACGGATTGTTGTCTAAAATTGTTAACTTATGGGTGGCTATAATTTTCTTTTTATAATAGCGCAGAAAAGAAAAGGTGTAATTAAAAGTATTTATCAGTTTGGTTACTTCTTTGTTGTTTCTGCCGATAATGGCGTATTGTTTGAAACAGATACCGATAAGTATAATTGCGCAAACAAACAGACAGATAAAAGAGCGAAAACGCAGCTTAAACTCGGTTTTCAGCGGTTGATAATCTACCTTTATAAACCATAGCAAAACAGCAGGTAAAATGCCGCTAAACGTAAAATAAAGCCAAAATGTCGTGTTCAGCAGTTCCAACGTTTCACGCATATTCGTTTCGGCAACATTGCGCATCATATTAGAATCTACAAAGACATTAAATTTAAGCATATAATAGTTTGTAGCTGCCGAACATAATAGCAGTAGGGTGGTGAGCGGCTTAAATATATATGGTAACGTTATGAGGTTGAACAGTAAAAATAACGGGATAAAAATGAAAAAAATTAAGGAAAAAGCAAACACATACAGCATAAAACCGTCAAAAACAATATTTTGCCATATATAGTGCCAAAATGAAATATTCAAAACGCTCGCAAAATAACAAGTCAACAGCCAAATAAGGTTGGTTGACGAAATATGCAGAGAACAAATTTTCAT
>CAYOYE010000006.1:0-12984 GCA_964408115.1 uncultured Azospirillaceae bacterium | reverse complement strand
AATTACCGCGACTATAAAATTGCCCGAGTGCTGGATGTGAATCCGATAAACTCCGGCAGTGATTTAGCCGAGTTATTACAAAATTATCGTATTTTCCAGATATTACTCGGACCAATGCTCCGCGACATCCAAACAAAAAAAGTGGCGTATTTGGCGAAATTGCCGACAGAAATTCAACACGGAATCGTTTTTTGTCCGTCAACATTTCTTCTCGGTGTAAAAAAGTTATTTTCCCGATATGAAAGTTTCCCAAATCTGTTTCCACCTAGTGAATATTCTTATTCCGATTATACGGTAACGGTGAAAAAATGTACACTTTTCCCAATGAAAAATAAAATGATGGCAATGGTTTGCCATAAATACATAAAAGAAGGAAAACTGGAGCTGCCTCCGGAAGACAGTAATGATTATGACGAATAATTTACTTACGAATATTTAACTATATTGTCATAAAATTAGTAGAAAAATGTGTTATACTAAATAAAATACTGTGGGTAAAAGGACGTTTTATGTTTTTGGTAAAGATGCTCAAACAACTATTTACGGCATCAATTGTGGCAGCGGCTCTTTTGATTCTGCCGTCGTTTGTTGCCGAGGCTGCAGATAGCGGCAGCTCCTCAAGTAGCGGTGAGTGTCCTAAAAGTGCCGACTTTACGGAAGCCTTGAAAAAATCCGCCTCTACGGCATTAACAAATTGTAAAACTTATCGCGATAAGTTTGTTAATGAGATAAAAACCACAATTTCCAACAGTGACGCCCCTTGTAATGATTATAAGACCATATACAAATTTGACGGATGGTTTACAAGTGAGTGGAGCTGGGGTAGTTATGATGCCAAAGGAGCAAAAGTTGCCGAACTTGAAGACCTATTTAATTCAGTTCAGGATTTTCCAGATACGGATATAGATATATCTGACTATCTAACCTTAAACAATGACCTCAAAAAAAGTTACAAATCTGCCTTAACAAAGGCTAAAAATAATGGCAACACGTCAGAAACCGAAAGATTCCAAAAGGCACTGACAGATCTTGAAAAATGCGAAAACGCCTTACTTAACCTAAAAGAAACGCGAAAAAAACTGCTTGACTACCGCAACGAATCGCACGCACTTTTAACGTCACTTTCTAAAGAAACAGCTTCTACCTGTACCTGTAATGAAGACGGCTCTGTCAGCGAGTGTACCGTAGTTGACGATTCTTATGTTGAAGATCATGTTGATACTTCGGAATGTAAAGCAATCAGCGATTATGTACAAGAAATTTCCATGTGTCCGACCTGTGGTCTGTTTGAAACGATTTTGGTTGCCGTTCAGCGGATGGCATCCAACACGTTTGACACCTTACAAAATTCATTAATACAGATACTCATGGTGGCTCTATTTATTTTTTATGCCTTCCAAACGCTAAAAGTTGTCAGCTCTCCGGTAGCCTTTAAAATTAGTGAATTTTTGAAAACACTTTCGGTACAAACTTTTAAGGTTACGGTTGCTATCGGTTTATTGAATGACCCGGCATTTATTTATAACACAATGATAACGCCGATTATTCAGAGCGGATTTGAATTTGGGTTAGAGTTGTTGGGAGACAGTAAAACCGCGGTTGCAAATGCTGCTATAAAGTATGATAGTTTTGATAAAGGAGATCCGTATCTTTCTTCTGATTTTTTACAAAACGTTGTCGGGGCAGCCGAAGCCTTTAACAGTATGGCCGCCACCATGCCTGCAATCGGGCAAGGAATGATGTGTTTAGCCTGGGTAGATTTGAAATTTTTTGTCTTTCCTCATATTATGATGTTATTAGAAGGCCTCATACTTTATCTGTTTGGGCTGGCTATTTGTCTTGCCATAGGTTTTTATATGTTGGACACCGCCATTCAGCTGGGGCTATTTTGTGCATTATTGCCGTTTTTTGTTGCCTGTTGGCCATTCAAAATAACGGCAAAATATACGCAAGTCGGTTGGAAAATGGTGCTTAACACGTTTTTCTGCTTTGTAATGATCGGAGTGGTTCTGACTACGGCAAACAATATTGTTTTACAATCGTTATCTCCGGGGCTGTCAGCAGATAAAATATCAGAATACATAAATTCTAATGACGTAAACGGACTGGAAGAAGAAATAGATTTCGGTGGGTTGCAGCTGTTATTACTAATTGTCTGCTGTATGATTGTGTTTAAGCTGATAAAAGACGTTAATTCGCTGGCAAATAAATTTGAAGGAGGCATTGGAGTGGCTCTGGGCGGAGAACTGGGTGGTACAGCGGCAAGTGCTGCTACATCCATTGCTAAACTCGCCGCCGGAAAAACCGGTGCTGCAGCAGCTGCCGTCGGTGGCAGAATTGCCGAGGCTTCCGGTGCTAAAGGCGCGGCAACTGCGCTTAAAGGTAAAGTCGGCGGGGCTGCAAAAGGAGCTCTTGCCGGCATAGAAAAAGCCATGAGCAAGGGTGCTTCCGGCAAAAAAGAAGGAGGCTCAAACGAGAACGGAAATGGCGACAAAAAAAGATGAAGATAAAAAAGATGACAATAAAAAATAAAAGTAGGAAGGGTGGCATAAGCTAAAAATACGTTGCAATAGAAAATAATTCAGCAACCGATAAACTGCTATACTTAACAAGAAATAGGGATAGATAAAATGAAGTCAATATTTTTTACAATTTTAATGTTTATTGTTGTATTTACGGCAATTTATTTTCACGTTATGGATCTTATTGATAATAATTTTTTCCGTTTTATCTCGCTTGGAGGCTTTTTAGTCGTGGTTGCCTGCGCGGTTTATTTTGTCGGATTGCCTAAATTTGAAAATTCATCAACACAAGAAGTATCTGAAAGAGAAAAGAATGAGGAAAAATAACGGGTTCTATGCTTTTATATTGCTACTGTCAGGTATTTTTTGCCTCTGGTCAGGAATTTCCTACGCCAGCTCGTCGTGTGACGTTTCGGAGATTGACCAGATCGTCAAAGATAAGGTTAAATCAGCTGTAGATAAAGCAAGTCAGGCTTTGGGCACCTATAACAGTAAGGCGGAAGCCTATATATCGTCCTGCAATCCGGATATTCCTACGAGATCTCCGTCCTATTGGGATTCGGAAATGATAAGAAGAGCAGTACTTGCCGGCTCTAGCGAAACAGCCTTGAACGACATTCAATATACAGGCATTTTGTGGAGTGGCGAAACTCCGACAGATACCGCTTGCGAGAGTAAGCGTAATGCCGCACAAAAGGCTCTTGATGAATACAATTTATTGCGTATGTCGGCAATGGACGCCCTAAATATGTCGGCTTTTACTGTTCCTAAAGATTGTACTTGCCCTGATAATTCCAGCGAACCGGAATGTGTCGCCTACTTAAAATATGCAGAGCCTGAAGAAGGTACTAGTGGTGATTGCGAATCTTTTGCCACCTATTTGCAAGAACTTTCGGCTTGTCCTCTTTGTCCGGTATTCCAGATAATTTTAGAAACCGACAACGCTGTAGCCCACATTTCGTGGATAACGTTAAGCAAACCGTTAAAAACGGTCGTAGTTACGTTTTTTCTGGTATTTTTAGCTCTGGAAACATTAAAAAACATAGGTAATTTAGCCGGTGCAGCATTAGGGGCATATATAAAAAGAATCCTGATTTTAGGGTTTAATGTATCCATAACTTTAATTTGTCTTGATAACGCCACCTATGTTTATGACTATTTTATATCTCCCGTAATAAAAGCCGGATTAGACATGGGAACTGCCATTCTCGGGAGTGCCAACAAAGGTATGGATGATTGTTCCATAAGTTACGGTGAATTTTCAACAATCGCCGGTGGTGAACTTGACGCCTCGTTATTAAGCTCAATTATGCGAACTGTTAGATGCTTTGGCAACTCGGCAGCCATTATGCCGGCTGTCGGAAGGGGCTTAATGTGTTATAGCTTCGCGGTAAAAGCTTATGAAGTACCACATCTGGAAATGTTTTTGGTCGGACTTATCGTTTACTTAGGCGGTTTGGCAATATGGTTAGCTTTTGGTTTTTATCTGATTGACTGTAGCGTTCAGCTGGGTATGGTTTGCGCACTTATTCCAATGTGTATCGCCTGTTGGCCGTTCAAAACGACTCGTACATACACCACCAAAGGTTTTGAACTGATAATGAATACATTTTTCAACTTTGCACTGATGGGGGCGGTGCTTCTGATTGGCTCGGAAATCGTAAGTTCGGCAATTGGTGGAAAATCTGCAAGTTTTGATGATTATATTAAGGCTATGAATGAAAATAATGTAAGTAAACTTAATGATTTATCATCTTTAGACGGTGAGGCCCTGCTCATTTTGATTGCCTGCATTATTCTAGCCTTTAAACTTATCGGAAAAGTTGGCAGCATAGCCGATAAATTCGCCTCCGGTTCCGGTTCTAACATTGGTGCGAAGATTGGCGGAGCTGCTGCCGGAGCTGCAACGTCTGCTGCCCAAACCGTTGGTAAAGTCGGTGGGAAAGCGGCACTTGCCGGCGGAAAAGCTATTGCAGATGAGACCGGCGTAACCGCTGGTGTAAACAAAGTCGGCACTGCCATGAACGGAGGAATAGACAAAGCGTCTGCCGCAGTCGGAAGCAAGATTGGACTTAAACGTTTCCAAAACCAAGGTCCGTCAACTTCTGAAAAAGACGAAAAGGACGGTGATAAAAAGGATAAGGATAACAATAACCCTAATGGCAGACCTGACGGTAATAACCGGAATGGCGGACCTGACGGTAATAACCGGAATGGCTGACCTGACGGTAATAACCAGAACAATAATAACCAAGGCGGCGGTCAAGGCGGTGAACAAAATCAGGAAAACAGCCAAAATCAAGGCACTGCAACAAAGCCAAAAGAGAAGGTTGAGCGAAAAAATGAAGAAATTGACATTGTGGAAATTACGGATATCGGAGAAGATGGAGCAAAACCGAAAAATAATGTATAGAGGGTGTACCTTTTCTGGAAAGAGAATGTTTTTTGCAAATTTAACTATATTGTAACACTATTATGATACAATTTGCGCTATACTAAAAGTACGTTGGGCTATGATTTTGCACAGGGACAGAAATATGAAGAAGTTAACTTTTTATAATATCGCTAAAATATTATTCATATTTCTATGCACTTTGTTTTTATTGACCGCGTGCGGTGACGGTAAGGATGGCGGCACGTTCGTAGATTACGAAAATGATGAAGGAATGGGAGAAGATGAACTGGGAGATATTCATCAGACCTGTTGGCAAAGCTCACTACTTTCGGTATTTTATGAAAATCTTGGTTCGGCTACCCTAATTGTTTATAATAAACTGACATCAGAAAATTTACGCAATGTTATGATGCTGGCTTTTACCGTTTGGATGGCTTTTCAAATATTGCGCCACGTTGCGACAACCTCTCCGGAATCCATCGGTGAATTTTGGACTAAAATTATTCGCAAGGCGTTTTTATGTTCTGTCTGCGGCTTTTTGGTGACGAATACCGACAACATCTATTATGTGGTTAATACATTTATTATGCCGATATATGTAACTTTGTTGCAGTTTGCCAGTAACATTTTAGCTATTTTGGCAGAAGATCCGGATGCTTCATCTTCGGGAATTATGATTAAAGACGGTTCAGAAGGCTGGTGTGAAGGGTATAATAACTCACTAAACAATGCCGACTGTCAGCTTCCGTCTACGGCATTAAAATTTGAAAACGGTAAATTTCCGGATGCTCCGTTAAAAATGATGGGATGTATGACTTGTGCTTTAAGTGACAGACTCAATTTCGGTTTCAGAATAGCCTTTAAGCTGATGTCCCAGGTTTCAATCGTTGCATTTTTAGTCGGGTGTTTTTTGATTGCTGCCTTTTTAATAGCCAAAATATGTTTTGTATTTTATCTGGTAGACAGTATTTTCCGCCTGAATATGATGATGATAATACTGCCGTTTTTAATAATGTTTTATCCGTTTGAGCAAACCCGCAAATGGTCAATTACCGGTCTGAAATTTATTTTGAACTCGTCAGCCATTATGCTGTGTCTGGCAGTTTTGGTTGGTATGTCGGTGTTTGCAATGCAAAAGATACTGGTAGATCCGGCTATGGGGATGAACTTTGCCGATACGGACGAATACACAAATTTAGGTACTGTGGCTTTGTCCTTAATTTTGATGGGATTTTTAATTGTCAAGGCCACATCTTTAGCTGTTGATTTATCAGATTCCATTACCGGCGGTAAAGGCGATACCTCTTTCCAAAAGAAAGTTGCCGCACTTGTAGGTACTATCGCTAAAGCCGCATTATCATACTTTACTGCCGGAGTAGGTAAAGTCGTAGTTCAAGTTGCCGAACATTCCGAGAGGGTTAGAAAGGCTCTGGAAAAAGCGCAAAAGGCCAAAGCTAAAATAGCCAAAGTTCGGGCAAAAATGGATCATTTGGCAGGCCGACAATAGGTGGAGAAGAACCATGATTAAATTGCTCTCACATCTAAAATCGTTTATCTTAATAGCCGTTACCGTATTAGGAATTATAATGGTATCGGTTACCCCGTCTTATGCCGGTACGAAAAACTGCAGCCTTAAAACAATGCAGGAAAAATATATGGGTGAAGATGCTGCCGAATCCTGCTGGTACTGCAAAATAGTTGTGATTATGACTAATGCTTATCTGGCTGCGGCACAAAAGGCTATCAGCGTTTCGCAAACACTCGGCAGGACAATACTGAAAATAGGATTTTTACTATGGTTGGCACTTTATATTTTGCAACAGGTAAGTGCCACCAACCCAACCTCCCCCGGAAAATTTTTGCAAGAAATACTGGTTATGGGGTTTAAGGTAGCTTTTGCGTATGCTGCCGTTGATCAGGGATTTGAGTTCTTTCGCGATTATATTGTCACGCCGATTATGCTCACCGGTATTGATTACGGACAGGCTCTGCTTGACGGTTTGATGGATTATGCCGGTTAAGGGAGGTTGGTATGAAAAATATAATACATAAAATATTAGCCTTGTCAGCTTTGCTGATCCCCCTCACCTTTACCGGAAAACCGGCTCTGGCCATAGATGAAGATGTGCTTTATTTGGCGGCAACCTTGTATGGTGAAGCTCGCGGCGAATCGGATGCCGGTTTAACCGTTGTAGCAAATACAATTATGAATCGTTATGAGTTTTATTCCAAAAAGGTAAAAACCGGTATGGTGGTAAGGGTAAAAGATGTGTGTCTTGCCGATAAGCAATATTCATTTTGGAACAATAAAAAAAGCTGGAGTGCCAGTCAGATAATCAGCTATACACAAAAAGAAAGCAATGCCTGGACCAGATGCCTTCAGTTTGCCCAAAAAGCCATATCGGGAAATTTAGCTGATATTACCGGCGGAGCAATGAACTATTATGCTTCTTCCGGCAGAAACACAATTTCTACTCCGGCATGGGCCAGAGGATTATCCGAAACACAAATAGGACACCATTCGGTTGTACGCGGTGTATCTATGGGTAGCTTAAAGGTGAACGGCGTAATCCTTGCCGGAGGCGGTAAAAGCGATGGCACAAGTTATACGGGCGGAAATGCCTCAAGCGGCGTTAACGTAGATGCCGATTCCGGAGGCGGTAGCAGTGATGTCCTGACTAATGGTGACTCGCCGGTTTCGTTTACGTCAAATCATAGCGGCTGTTCATCATCGGTTAAAACATTTTCCACAACACCGGACGGAAGCGGTGCGGTTATTGATCCTAAAGTGCTTGTTGCACTTGATAAGATGATGGAAAAGATATATACTTCGCTGGGTAAAACATTTATGCTGGGGCATGCCCTAATTTGCTACGGAACGGAAGTTGAGTATTATAGTGTTCCCACCGGTATGTTGCCTCCGTTTTTTTTGAAGATACCTAATTTTAGCTTTTGTATTTGCGGGCTACTGATTTACGGAACGGCATTTTTCCTGACTATGGCTATAGGTATGTACTTTTTGGATATTTCTTATAAATTGGGATTTGCCGTCTTATTCCTGCCGGTTAGTATGGCTCTTTGGCCGTTTCCTCCGACAAAAAACAAGTTTACCGACAATATTAGTATTGTTTTGCGCAATGCTATGTTGTTTACCTTTGTTTCAGTCGGTATTTGTTATGCCGTCATTCTCATAAACCGAGGTGTATTATCTAATATGGGCTGGAAAGATTTTTGGGAGGCAATTGAAAAAGACAGTACGGAAAAATTAAGCGAAAACTTTGATTTGGTTTCCTTACATATTTTAGTTATGATTTTTGCATTAATCTACGGATTTAAAATTGTCGGTTCCAGCATTAATGATTATCTGGGGCGCTTTTTCTCGGACGGTGTATTCGGTTCTTCCAGTCCTATGCACCAAATGGGAACGCAGGCGGTCGGTACGCTGGCTAACTGGACCGTAAAACCGGCATTGAGTTATGCGCAAGATGTGGCAACCGCAACGGCAGGACGCGGAATGGCGGCAGTCGGCAGAAGTATGAACAGAATGGCTAACGGTGATTTTAGCGATATTAAAAAGGCGGCTAAAGGCGTAAAATATGTAGGAAATAAGTTGGCGAATCCGCGTCAAACATATAATCAGGTAATGTACAAAGCCGGAGAAGTTGCCGACAAGGCAATTCAGAAAGCGGGAAGCGGACTTAATAAAGTTGTCGGAGCTACGGGGAAAGCAGCCGTAGACGTTTATGATAAATATCAAGGTCTAAAAGATGCTGTTGCCTCTGCTCCCGACAATATGTCGCAACTAGGCGGTAGCGGTTCTAATCCAAATCCGGTATCCCAAGCCGAAATAAATCAACTGAGAGCCGCCCGAGATGTTGCCAGAGCCGCGCGTATGGCCAAATTTACCGCCCAAACGGAAAACCTTGTAAAAATGACACAAGGTAACATCGCCGAGGGGGCTGCTATTGTCGGTAATGTAGCAAATAATGTATTGGCACATGGGGGCGGTGTTGCGGCGCAACTTGGCGGTCTTGCGACTTCAAGCGTTATTGCCGCGGGTATAAATAAGGTCAGATCCGGCAAAAAGCCAAAAGTGACCGGAGAACAAGTAATGGCCGCTGTCGCCGCTTTACCGAAAGATGTAGAAAACTGGACTAAAGACAAGATTGCAGCCGGTACGGCTAAAGCCATAAATTCGGTAGCCAAAGGGAAGCCGGCCACCCAAGAAGGCACTCGTCTGGTTATGCACAATATTAAAGAAAATATCAAGAGAATGCCTAACAGCGTCGCTAAAGCTACGGTTCAGGCCGCTCTCATTACCAATGCTTATGCCAATCAGGCCCCTGTTTCTCTAAGCCCTTCGCAAACGCTGAAAGCAGTTAAAAATTCTATTGTTCATCCGGAACAAACCGGTAGATTGATAAAGAAAATGGCATCCAGCGGATTAGAAACATTACGCCCGCTTGACGGAAAAGAGCGTACTAAACTTATTTTGAATAAATCCGGTCAGATTGTTGTACGTTCGGTTCGTGATACGGCTAAAGATGCCGGCAAGCTAACACTAAAAGTTGCCGGCGGTTTCTTTGAACATATCGGTACCAGTATGGCCGATAACAGAAAGAAAAAGCGTTCAATAAAATCGTGGTCTGATATGACTGCCGAAGCCGAGGCTAAAAAAGAGGCTCTTGAAGAAGAAAGACTGCGAAACACTACTATTGAATAAATGAGGGAAAACTAATGATAACGCCGAAAAATAAAATATTTAACGTTTTTTTCTTATCTGTTCTGATAGGGATGTTTTGCCTTGTTGTGCCGACATTTGCTGCCGACAGCACCGGTACTGCCACTACCGGTACTACCACTACCGGTACTACCGCCACAAGCAGCACAGATAGCAGTTCATCATCTTGCGCCAAAAAATCTTGTTCGGAAATAAAATGCTCGCCTACATACAACAGTAAGGGTGTCTACAATCAAGTCGCCAAATCCATTAACTTAAGTTCAGAATGTCTTGCCGGTATTGCCAGTAGCAGCACTTCTTGCTTTAACTCGGTTCCGGTAAGTTTTGCCGGAAGTTATGAAGGGATCGGTAATCGTGGTTCAGACAGAAATCACTATGGAAGTGATATAGGCGGTGCAGGTAATACTGCGATTAATGTTTATGCTGCAGCTGACGGCGTAGTTAAATATAAAAACACCAGTACAGCTGGCGGACGAACAATTGTAATTGAGCATACCAAAGCCTGTAGCGGTTCAACAGGGACAAATAAATACAAAACTGTTTACCGACATCTGTTTGCCTACAAGGTTTCTGCCGGTGACAGCGTATCAAAAGGTGATATAATCGGTATTGAGGGCGGCTCAAATGCAACCCGCATTGGTGGAGCTCCTTGCGACAACTCTGCTCAAAAAAAAAT
Source organism: uncultured Azospirillaceae bacterium (assembly GCA_964408115.1). Classification (GTDB taxonomy): domain Bacteria; phylum Pseudomonadota; class Alphaproteobacteria; order RF32; family CAG-239; genus RUG410. Next base: position 2,650 of record CAYOYE010000006.1, on the reverse strand, counting down.
GGAAGGATATACTACCGCTGGTTGTGCTAAAGGTTATGCACCTTATCCAATTCACCTGCACCTTGAACTGGCAAACGGTCCGGCCAGCGGTAGTAGTTCGGCGGTTCGGGTTAACGAAGTTATGTCAGCATACTGTCCTGATGTGCAATCGCTATGCGGTGGCTGTGCCGGTTCTGCCACCTGCCTTTCTAAAGGTGTTTCGTCCTACTCTGACGGCACCGTAGCAACTACAGACGGGACTACAAGCGGCGGTGATGCTTCGGGATCTGCCTCCGGAGACGGTGGCAGTTCTTCCGATGACACGCAATGTAAATTATCGGATTATCTGGATTCTGCAAGCTGTACGTTCTGCGATTTGTTCCGCGCTATATATAATGCAGCCAGTACAATCGCTAAAATTGCCAATGAAAAGCTCTTAACACCTTGCAAAAAGATTGTTTTACTCGGCTTTGTTATTTGGATTTGCATTTTCTTATTAAAACAACTTTCCACTTATTCCGAAGCATCTACCGGCGAAATGTTGAAAGGTTTAATCTTTCAAGGCTTCCGGGTTGCAGTTGTTGTGGCCATTTTAAGCGGAGCGGTTTATGACGTGATGGATCTTACCTTAAATCCGGTAATGCGAACCGGTCTGTCTTTTGTACAAACGCTAAACAGCTCATCCGATTGCGGTAGCGAAATTACGGAAGGTATTATCGGCTACGATTCTTATAAAGGATATGCTAATGACGAAAATGCCAGCGGCGGACTTTCAATTCAGGTTGGACAATCAATTTTATGCAGTATAAAAAATTTGGAAGACGCTACCGGATTTATGATGAAACTGGGGTATTATTCTATGTGTCTGTCTGTTAAAGATTATATCTGGCTCGGATTTATACCTCATCTGGCTTACCTCACGACCGGAATTTTCTTGTGGCTCTGCGGACTTGTCCTGCTTTTGACTTTCCCTTGGTGTTTGGTTGACTGCGTATTACAATTATGCGTTGCCGCAGCGCTTATTCCTTGTTCTATTGCGGCCTTTGCTTTTAAGCCAACCGCAAAATACATAAAGGTAGTATGGAGTTTCTTTATGAATGCCATGTTCAACTTTGTATTTATGGCCGTTATAATTTATATTATTAATAACAACCTCAAGAGCTGGATAGGTTATAACTATTCTACCGATTCGATAGATCCGTCAATTTTTGTTAATCCGTTCCGCATGGATACTCTGGCCTGGTACAGTTTAGGGGCAATCAAAATGTTTGCCGTATGTTTCTTCTGCTGGTGTTTCTTTGAAGAAGCCAAAAAAATGGCCGACCGTTTCTCGCAAGGTGCTGCTCTCGGTGGTACTAAAGGTATAGGACGTATGGTTGGCGGAACGCTTGCCGGCGCGGCACAATCTGTCGGCAAACCAATGCTAACAGCCGCCGGAAAAACTACCGGAACTTTAGCTAATGCCGCTTTAGGAGCCAGCTGGCGAAGCGGGAAAAACCATTTGAGCGGTATTGCAATGCGCGGTCTCGGCGGTCAAGCAATTAAAGATGCTAACGGTAAAGTTGTCGGGTATCAGCTTAAATCCAGCGGAATTTTCGGCAGATCCACCCGTACGGTAACTAAAGACGAAAACGGCAACTGGGTTTACAAAAAAGACTATAAAGAACGCGATAAACACGAAAAATACTTTAAGAAGCAGACCGATGAAAACGGCAAAACCAAAGGTTATACGGACGAATACGGTAACCAGATGGAAAAATTAGAGGTTACGGACGAAAACGGCAATAAACAAATTGTTTATGAAAGCAAAATGCCGGACGGTTCTGTCGGTGCGCGTATTACTACTGACGAAAGCGGCAAAGTGCTGTCTTATAAACGCCACCGCGATGCACAAGATCAAGCAGCACACATTAACGGGACTTTGACGAAAGTAAAAGATGCCTATATATCAACCACGCTACAAAAGGACGGCGAAGGAAATGTTGTTAAAAACGAAACGCAAATGCATAATGCCAGCTCCAAATTTTTGATTAATAAAGACGGTACAACCAATATGAAAGCCGTTGAGATATTAATGAACGGGTCAAGCGATAAAAGTGCCGCCGTTGCCGAAATTCTTAATCGTCATTTAGCGGCGCGCGGTATTCCGACAGATACAAAATATAAAACCCGCACCGTAACCGTAGTAAATCAGCAAATAAAAATGGTGCAATCAAACGGTGAAGGAAAAGAGCAACAAGCCATAACCGCCCACTTTGACGGAAAGCAACTCATTATAAACTCGGAAAAAGTTGATGAAAACGGCAACATAACCAAACAAACGTCTAACGGTATGCAAACCAAAACGACAACTTATGAAAAAGAGAAAGACGGAACTTATACCGAAAACACTCAATACAGTTTTAGCGATAAACTATATAACGACAATAAACACTTTGATGTTTTGGACGCCGATGGGCAATGGGGACGTGTATTAGACCCTGAATCCGTCATGCGCGGTTTCACAACCGAAGACTATGAGCAACATGTACAACAGATAAGAAACGGCGACCAGATAAATAAAGTTGGCGGCTTATCGGCAAACGCAATTAGAGGCAAACTAAAGGATATTTCAATTTAGGAAAACAGGTAAAAACATCTCCGGCAAAAGGACAAGGTTTTTACAATCTCT
>CAYOYE010000005.1:0-14506 GCA_964408115.1 uncultured Azospirillaceae bacterium | reverse complement strand
ACAAGATAATTCTGCGTGATATTGACGCAATTATGCAAAGAGATCCGGCAACCCGCAGCAAATTGGAAGCGATTATCTGTTCTTCGGGCTTTCATGCCATCTTAATTCATCGCTTTTCGCATTGGTTATGGCAAAAGGACATTTTGTTGCCGGCACGCATACTTTCGCAAATATCCCGTTTTCTGACAGGCGTAGAAATCCATCCGGGAGCTAAAATCGGAGCCGGTTTTATGATTGATCATGGAATGGGCGTAGTGATTGGCGAAACAACCGAAATCGGAGAAAACGTTACGCTTTATCATGATGTTACGTTGGGCGGACGCAAACTTTATGATGAAAACGGTAAAAAACTGGAAAAAAGACATCCGACTATCGGCAACAATGTTACAATCGGTTCGGGAGCACAGGTTTTAGGACCGATAACTATCGGCAATAACGTTAAAATAGGTTCTAATGCCATTGTTATACATAATATTGAAGATGATTGCACTGTAGTAAACACACCTGCTTATATTGTGAAAAAGAATACGGAAAACGGGCCTATTTTCTGCTCTTACGGAATAGAGGAGGAAGAACAAAACAATAAGGCAAAAACCGAAAAAACGAAAAAAACGAAAAAAAAGTAATCGTTTTTTTAGGCAGACAAATCTCAATGCGGCAAACTTTTCAACATTAGCAAAAAAAGTGCTTGCTAAAAATGAAAAATTGCATTACAAAACAGGTTGTCAGGCGGATGTAATTCAATGGTAGAATAGAAGCTTCCCAAGCTTATAACGGGGGTTCAATTCCCCTCATCCGCTCCAATTTAAGCAAAAGAATATCGTTAAGCGGTATTCTTTTTTTGTGATATTTTGTTGTATTACATACAACTTTTACCGTAAATTTAACGAATATTTAAGTTATATTTGCTATAGTTTCGGTTGTAATATTAACTTTTAACAGGAGATTTTGATATGCTTTTCAGCTCACAAAAAGGCTTAGCAAAAATGCTCTCTCTCTCTCTGCAGATTCTGGGGTTGAGAGCCTAAACAAACACAAATTAGCCTTGCATAATCAGGCAAAAAATTCCGCTATAAAGAACTCTATCCTAGACACACTGAACGTCCGGAGTGTGGGGCAGATGCGCCGTAAGTTTCTGACGACGTGTACAATAAAGGGTACACGAGGAGGAAATTTACAAGCAGATGTGCTGCAATACGGACGTTCAATGATTGAAATGCTGGGAGTGCTGGCTATCATCGGTGTGCTATCGGTTGGTGGTATTGCCGGATATTCAAAGGCTATGACCAAATTTAAGGTCAATAAGACCATAGATTTGGTGTCGCAGATTGCCGCTAATACTCGCACACTATTCGCCTCACAAAATGATTATGATTTTGGTAGGACTAATAGTGCTGATGCTAAATCTTTTGTCAAAAAAGCTAAAATTGTACCTGATGATGCTATTCAAAACGGTTCGCTTAAAAATCCGTTTGGCGGAAATATTACATTGAATGGTTTGAATTGGGATTTTACCGTTGAACTATCCGGTATTCCGGAAGATGCCTGTATGGAGCTGGCAACTTTGGACTGGGGTGCAGCAACGTCATCCGGCTTAAATGCCATAGCCGTAAATGAAGGTGTTTCGGAGGAAGTTAAAAATTGTAGCGGAAATGCTGACAAAGGTATTGCCTGCGTTGGTGGCGAAACGGTATCCGTACCTATGCCGGTCAGCCTTGCAGCACAACATTGTAGCGGTGACAATAACTCTATTTCCTTTGCATTTTATTAATCATAATGTTTTTTTAGTCTATTCTGATTATGTCATAAAAAAAAGCCCCGTTACGGGGCTTTTTCAGGATAAACCGTTTTGACTAATCTACGATCATGGCTGTTAAATCGGCCTCGGAAACAACTTGTCCGTCAACCATACCGACACCATGAAAAACAAAAATGTTGCGCCGTTCTTTGATTTTTTCAACGTGCATTTTCAACTGATCTCCGGGGCGCACCGGCTTACGGAATTTTACACCGTCAATAGACATAAACAAAACGCTACGCTTTTTCTCGGCATAATTTTCATCGGCACTCATAACTACACATCCGGCAGTCTGCGCCATTGCTTCTATTTGCAAAACCCCCGGCATAATCGGATTGTTCGGGAAATGCCCTTGAAAAAATTCTTCGTTCATAGTCAGATTTTTTAAGCCGATACCTTTTACTCCGGCTTCTTCAACCTCTAATCTGTCTACCAACAAAAACGGATAACGATGCGGTAACATCTTCATAATTTCATCAATATTATACACTTTATTTTCTGACATAAGTTCCTCTCTATTTTTTAGAATTTTTTTGTAAAAATGCGACCTGACGCATAAAATCTTTAAACGGTACACATGGACTGCCCATTACGACACTGCCGGCTTCTACATCACGCATAACACCGGATTGAGCGGCAATTTGCGCACCGCTGCCGATATTCAGATGATCTGCCAAACCAACCTGTCCGCCCAATACAACATAATCACCTAAATGACAGCTTCCGGCAATTCCAACCTGAGAAACAATCACACAGCCGCGCCCCAGTGTGTCATTATGGGCAATTTGCACCAAATTATCTATCCGACATCCGTCAGCAATAACCGTATCATCTAAAGCGCCGCGATCTACACAGCTGTTTGCTCCGATTTCCACGTCATTGCCGATAATAACCCGACCAACCTGCGGGATACGGTGGTGTTGCCCGTTCATCAACTGAAAACCGAATCCGTCCTGTCCGATACGGGCTCCGGTATAAATATAGCAGTTATTACCTATCCGGCTATACGCAATAGAAGCATTGTTACCTATACGGCAATTATTTCCTATGCGGCAACCTTGCGCAATTACGACATTCGGTTCTATCAGGCAATTATCTCCGATAACCACATTTTCGCCGATAACCGCATTGGCACCGATAAAACAATCTTTACCGATTTTAGCGCTTGTCGCTATTTGCGCAGACGGATTTATACCTGCCTGCGGTTTTCTTTCGGCGTATATGTATTCATTCAGCTTTACAAACGCCTCTTTAGGGTTGGCGTTTATTAAAACTATGACATTTTGCGGAACAAAACTTTGCAGTTCTGCCGTTGTAATGCAGGCTTTGGCTTGCATTGAGGCTGCCATATCCTTGCGCTTACGGTCATAGAAAAAACAAATATCCTCATCACCTGCCGAAGTTACGGAGGCAATACCGCGGATCAGCTCATCACCCTTGGCAGTATCTTGCAAAACAGAGCCTGTCTGCTCCGCCACCTCAGACAACTTGACGTTGTTTCTGATTTCGTAAAAATTAGCGTCTACCATAAAATCCTCCTATAAGCTGGTACCGAAATTCAAACGGAATACCTCGGTTTTATCATACTTTTCTTTGTTGACGGCAAAACCGAAGTCAATATCAATCTGACCCATCGGCGACATCCAGTCAAAACCGAAACCGACCGATTGTCTGATTTTAGATGAATAATTGATTTTTGAAGAATCAAAATTATCAGGCTTACCCAAAACACCTAAATCCCAGAAAGTACGCCCCTTAATGCCTAATTCATCAAGCCCGATCGGGAATGTAATTTCCGCTCCGGAATACATCATCCAGTTACCGCCGAGGGCATCTCCGGTACTTTTATCACGCGCACCGATACCGGCATATTCAAAACCACGCATTGTTTGTCCGCCTAAATAATAACGGTTGGAAAGGCGTACGTTTTCGCCGTTATACCCGACAATGTAGCCGCCTGTAGCAAACAGTTTTAAAGTATAGTAATCGGCAAATGTATAGAATTTATAGGCCTTGGCATCAAACTTGTTATATTTTTCGTCACCGCCTACACCGGAGAAATCATTACCGAATGAAAGGTAATAGCCATCTTTGGTGTTGACACTACTGTCGCGTTTATCGTAAACAAACGTTTCACCTAAAACAGAGGCATTGGATTTGCCCTGTTCGGCCTTAATAAATTCAGACGCATACGATTTAACGTTTTTAACTTTATTCTGACTGATTGTATAACGGGCATAGTGATAGAAATCATCGGTATAATTCCAACCGAAACGCAGACGTCCGCCAATGTTTTCGGTATCATACGAAGCCTCATCCTCATAATCCTGTTCCTGCATAAACAAATCTGCACCGGCACTCAAACGGCGTCCTAAAAAGTACGGTTCGGTAAAGCTCAAATCGTAGTCTTTGGTACGTTGAGATACTCCGACATTAAAGCCGACTTCCTGACCACGTCCGCGGAAGTTATTTTCGGTAACTCCGGCACGAACCAAAGCCCCGTTTGTGGTTGAATAACCGATACCTACGTTGAAATATCCGGTAGATTTTTCTTCTACGTTAACGTTGATGTCTGCTTTATCATCACCGGTTTGTTCAGTTTGAATATCTACCTTACCGAAAAAGGATAGATTTTCAATATTACGGCGCGAATCACGAAGTTTGGAAACATTTAAGGCATCTCCCTCATCCAAACGAAATTCGCGGCGAATTACCTTATCTAACGTACGGTCGTTACCGGTAATTTTGATACGATCAACAAACACACGACGACTTTCGGAAATTTCAAAAACAACCTCTATTTTACCGTCTTCCGGATGGCGAACATACTCGGCATTTACATCAACAAACGCAAAACCCTTACGCCCCAAACTTTCGGTAATTGACGAGATTGATTTATCTACCAAAGAGGCATTAAACCAATCGCCCTCATCAAATTCAACATCTTTATACAGCGGTTTTGTATCCACGTCATTTATCGCCGAATTGATAACGATTTTATCTACTTTGTAGCGCGGTCCTTCTTCAAGCAGGAAGGTAAGAATAAATGATTTATTGTCCGAGCTTAACTCTGCCACCGCCGAGCGAACGTCAAAATCGGCATAACCGCGGTTTGTATAAAAACGCCGCAAAAGCTCTTTATCATAGTTCATCTTTTCGGCATCATAAGTTTCGGATGAAGAAAAAATACGATACCACCGGCTCTCTTTACTCATAATTTCATCTTGCAAATCCGAATTTGAATAATGGGTATTGCCCAAAAAATTGATTTTATCAATTTTAGCTGCTGCGCCTTCATCAATTTCATAAATCAAATCAACCCGATTTTCCGCACGTTCAATTATTTTAGGCTCTACCGTTACCGAATAACGACCGGTACGGCGGTACACATCCAAAATACGCTGAACGTCCTGCTGAACTTTGGCTTTGTCATATACGGAACGAGGGCCTAACTGAACTTCGGTTTCTAAAATTTTATCGTCAATTTTATCGTTACCGTCAAATGCCCGCTTACCGATTATCGGATTTTCCGTAACCGTAATAACCAAAACATCACCGGTCGTATCAAAATTTATGTCGCTGAACAACCCTGTATCATACAGGCGTTTGAACGAGCCGTCCAATTCATCTTGCGAAATGTTTGTGCCTTTTTGCAAATTAAGGTATGACAACACCGTTTCTTTTTCTACACGTTGCAGCCCTTCAACTTTTATATTTTTTACAAACACATCATCCGCATACGCCTGAAGCATTACAAGTTCTACAGCCAACAAGCTGGCTAAAAATGATTTTTTCATATTTTATTCCCTTACTTCGTTTTTAGTCAAACCAACGACTAATTAAGTGTGACACATCATTCCACGTTGCCAACACCATTATTGCTAAAATAATAAGTAACCCTATTTTAAAGATCCACTCCTTAACTTCCGGCTTTAAGCGGCGGCGGGTGATGATTTCTCCTAAAAAGATGACTATATGCCCACCATCCAAAACAGGAATCGGCAAAAGATTAATTAAGCCAAGATTTACCGAAAGCAATGCCATAAAATAAACGAATCCGATAAATCCGCCGGTTTTGCTTATATCTCCGGAAATTTCCGCAATCCGAATAATTCCGCCAACTTCTTTGCTGCCACGACTACCGGTAATCAGTTGCCCTACCGAGCGCAGGGTTGTTACCGTCAAATCCCAGGTTTCTTTGCCACCGGCTTGCAGAGCAGCCATAAATGACATATCTTTTTCAACAAAAGTGATGTCACTTAAAGACATTATGCCCAGCATACGGCGTTTAACCTTATTGCCTTTGCCGTCATCATATTGGGAATCTTTTAACGTTACGTCAAAAGTCAACGGGCGAATAACCTCCAAAGCCAGTTCATTATCTTGATGCTGTGCAATATATTCGCGCAATTCCTTAAATTTTTGCAATTCTACGCCGTCTATACTTTTTACAATATCACCCTGCTGTAAGCCGGCTCTGTCTGCCGGACTGTCAGGCACGATATACCCGACTTCGGCAGGCGGTTCAATGTTTTCTCCGGTTTCTTTATCTTTTTCTGCCGGTAAGGAGCGTATACCTACCAGTTTAGGCGCATGTTCGCCACACAAATTCGGAACATCCATTTCTTCGGCTGTTAAAGTAACGTTAAGCGGCCGTTCAACAACCACTTTAATATTATCATCTTTTGACAAGGCAACTTCGCTACTGATTGCCGTAAAATCAGGTGTCGGATTACCGTTAATGCTTATAATTCTGTCGCCTGCGGCAATACCTGCCATTTCGGCAGCTTCACCCTCTAAAACACTTCCGACAACCGGCGGATAGACAACTCGTCCCATAAAATAGAACAAGGCTACAAAAACCAGCAGGGCAAACAAATAGTTAAACAGCGGACCGGCTACAACAATTAAAAGTTTTTTCCATGTCTGCTGAAAAGCAAAAGCATGTTCTTTTTCTTCCTTCGTAAGTTTTTCCAGAGCTTCGGCCTCCGTAGAAGATGAAGCGTCCGCATCTCCCAAAAACTGGCAATAGCCACCCAACGGAACAACGGATAGTTTCCATACCGTCCCATGCTTATCGGTATGACTCCATATTTCCTTTCCGAATCCGATTGAAAATGCGGATACCTGCACACCGGACAAACGAGCTACTATAAAATGCCCGAATTCATGAACAAAAACCAAAACTCCTAAAAGAACAATAAACGGTACAATATAGTACACAATATTTAATAAAATTTCCATTGTTACTCCTGACTATTGCAAATACATAAAAAATATATAGATAAACGGTGCTGCAAAAATCAAACCGTCAACCCGATCAAAGACTCCTCCATGCCCCGGGATGAGTTTAGAAGAATCTTTTACGTTCACACTACGCTTAATAGCGGATTCAATCAAATCGCCAATTTGCGCCAATAGTGCTATAACTGCCGCCAACACAGCATAAAACAGCTGATTATCAACAGTCCATCTATAGCGTATGTGCAACGGCTTAAAGGCAAATGAAATATGGTGTATCCGGCTAAAATCATAAAACGGAATGTCCAACAGCTCCGTACATACATACATAAAGATAATACTTACGGAAACCGAAAGCAAGACACCGCCGCAAAAACCGGACCACGTCTTATTCGGACTTATTTTCGGCGCCAGTTTCGGACCGCGTAAATTACAGCCGACAACCAGACCGCCTATATCCATACTCCATACCATCATAAAAAACCACAATGTCATCATAAAGCTATAGTTATAACGAGGATCAAAATAGCCCTCACTCGGATCAAACGAACGATACATCCAAACCAGCGAGCCTAAACCGATAGAAATATAGGACACACCGAGCGTAATAAGATTGCGGTGTTTTTCTTTTTCCGACACAAACCAAATTACCGCCGAAGTGATAATTATCATTGGTATGATAACGGCAAAATTATAGCCCCAAACGGCTACCGACAAGCTAATCATATAACCGGTAACAAAAGCCGATGCTTTTTGCGAAGATGACAGCATATTCGCCCACTCCCACGCCAGCAAACCTCCGACTATAACGGCCAGAGCTTCAATAAACGGACTACCGACATATAAAACCTCAACTGCCAGCGGTATCATCACCGCAGCTGCTAAAATGCGCTTTGCTATCTTATTGAGTTTATGATCTGCCATATCTTCTCTCCCTCGTATTAAACTCCTTAACAATTGTGTTCAACTCCTCTTTTGTAAAGTCCGGCCATAAGGTATCCGAAAAATACAATTCCGTATAGGCTGACTGCCATAACAAAAAATTGCTCAAACGACACTCTCCGCTGGTACGAATCAACAAATCCGGATCCGGTATATCTTTGGTATATAAACAATTATTGAAATTTTCAACCGTAATTTCACTTATCGCCAACTTTCCTTGCACTGCAAGCTCCGCCGCTTTACGAACTGCCGAAACAATTTCCTGACGTCCGCCATAGCTGAGCGCGACACACAATGTAACAGCATTATTTTGTTCGGTATCGGCCTCAATCCTTGCCATTTTTTCCCGAATATCCGCTGCCAGCATTTCCCGTTCACCGATAAAGCGTATTTTAACATTGTTTTCCTGCAGCTTATTAAAACCCGTATCCAGATAATGACGAAGCAGCCCCATTAAAGTATCTACCTCACTTTTATCGCGTTGCCAGTTTTCGGTAGAAAAGGCATAAACGGAAACATAAGGTATGCCGATATCTTTCACCGCTTCAACTATTTTAATCAGCGTTTCTGCGCCTTTTTTATGACCTGCAGCCACCGGCAGACCGTTCTTTTTGGCCCAACGGCGGTTGCCGTCCATAATAAAAGCTATATGCTTTAAGTCTTCGTTTGTCACGATATAGTCCTATACCTGCATAATGTCTTTTTCTTTGTTTGCCACTTGTTCATCAACTTTTTTAATAGCGTCATCAGTCCACTTTTGAATTTCATTAGTGTACTTTTTTTCGTCATCTTCGGATATAAGCGAATCTTTTTTCAGTTTTTTCACACCGTCAATAGCATCACGCCGAATATTACGAATGGCAATTTTGCTTTGTTCGGCATATTTACCGGCAATTTTGACCAGCTCTTTCCGGCGTTCTTCGCTCAACGGCGGAATAGGAATACGGATTAACTGACCGTCTGACATCGGGTTCAAGCCTAAATCACTTTCACGCAAGGCCTTTTCCACGCTTTTGGCCAAGCCTTTATCCCATACGCTGACGCTTAATGTTCTGGCATCCGGAACGCTTATTGTGCCTACCTGACTAATCGGTGTAACATTTCCGTATGCTTCCACCATTACGCCGTCCAACAAACCGGCATGCGCCCGTCCGGCACGCAGTCCGCCGAAATCGGCTTTCAGAGAATCCAGCGTTTTTTCCATTCTCTCCTGAGTATCTTGCTTTATTGTATTAAAATCCGACATTTTTCACCTCTTTATTTAATGATTGTACTTTTACCGCAACCGCACAAGGCGTCAATTATAGCTCCTTTATTATTTTGTGCAAACACCATAATCTGCACATCATAATCCTGAGCCAAAGTAATTGCCGTAATATCCATAACCCGTAAATGTTTAGCCAACACCTCGTCATAACTTATTTCATCATACCGTACGGCATGCTTATCCGTTTTCGGATCGCCGCTGTAAACACCGTCAACCTGCGTAGCTTTCATCACCACTTCGCAGTGCATTTCCACCGCACGCAACACCGCTCCGCTGTCGGTTGTAAAATACGGACTTCCCGTTCCACCGGCAAAAATAACTACCTTGCCGCTTTCAACAGCCGATAAGGCTTTTGTAAAATTATAGTTTTCGCAAACCTGCGGCATTTGCAATCCGGAAAACACCGTACAAGGGCAGTTTACGCTTTCCAGCGCGGCTTTCATTGACAAAGCGTTCATAACGGTCGCCATCATACCGATTTGATCGGCAACGCTTCTATCCATCAGCTTATCGGCATTTTTGGCTCCGCGAAAGAAATTTCCGCCACCGATAACCAAACAAACCTGTATTCCGGCTTTTTGTATTTCGGCAATTTCACCGGCTAACGTATTAAGTTTTGCAAAATCAATACCAAATCCGTCAGCACCGCTCAAGCCTTCGCCGGATAATTTAAGCATAATTCTGTTATATTTAGGTTTCATTTGACCTCACACTTACAATAATCTTACCGTATGTTACTTTATTTATTATGTTTGTCATCAATATTTTCTACGTTTTCAGCAGAATTTTTTTATAAAATTAAAATAAGGTTGCAACTTTTTCATCTTGCTGTTATTAATGATGTAAATTTATAACTTTCGGGAGTCGTCTTATGAGCGTATTAGGTATGTATTTGTTATTATCCGCAATCGGAGGATACTTAGCCGGTTCCGTTCCTTTCGGTTTGGTTTTATGCTACCTGGCCGGATACGGTGATATTCGCAAAATCGGCAGTCATAATATCGGGGCTACCAATGTACTGCGCACCGGCAATAAGTGGCTGGCCTTATTAACAACCGTACTTGATGCCTTAAAAGCCGGTCTGGCGGCGTATGTAGCCGGTAGATTGTTGTCACCCACACCGATATATTATCACAATCAGATGGTTATGTTAAACACGTTGGGTTCTCTGGTAGCCGGTTTTTGTGGCGTGCTGGGACATAATTTTCCGATATGGCTTAAATTTAAGGGTGGTAAAGGCGTTGCTTCATCTTTCGGTTTTATTTTATTGACACAATGGCCGATAGCTTTGGCTGCCTTCGGTATATGGTTGACCGTTGCCGTTATTTCCCGCTATTCTTCATTATCAGCCATTATTGCCGCTGCAGCAATGCCGATTTTGGCATTTTTGTATTGTCCGCCGATTTACGCCATATTTTACAGCGTAACCGCCGTTTTGGTTATTGTGCGGCATCATGCCAACATCAAACGTCTGCTCAAAGGTGAAGAAAGTAAAATTTCATTTAGTAAAAAGATTTAGGTTGTGCAAAATTCATCTCTGACAGATATCTTACAATTTATCCTTACGGACGGTATCGGTCCGGTATCGTTTTATAAGGCTGTGCAAAAAGCCGGAAGTTTGCAGGAAGCCTTACGCCTGTTGCAGGCCGGCGGCACAAAAAAAATATGCTCCCGCTCACGCGCCGAAGATGAAATAGCCCAAGCCCAAAAGGCCGGCATAAGGCTCATAGCCTATACGGATGATATATATCCGGAAAACTTACGCAATATCCCTGACGCTCCGCCGATACTCTACGCCAAAGGAAATACCGAATTATTGAGGCGTCCGCTGGCGACTGCCGTTGTCGGTGCGCGAAATGCCTCTATCAGCGGGCGTAAAGTGGCCTCGCGAATCGCCTATGATTTAACAGAAAACGATGTTCTGGTAATTTCCGGTATGGCTCGCGGAATTGATGCGGCAGCCCATAAAGGCGCTCTCTATGCCAAAAACAAAAGCGGCGCAACCATTGCCGTTTTAGGTACAGGTGCCGACATAGTTTATCCGCCCGAAAATGAAGATTTATACCATAGTATTTGCGAACAAGGTTTGGTTTTATCGGAAATGCCAATCGGAACTGCGGCCTTTGTTTCTAATTTTCCGCGTCGCAACAGAATCATCTCGGCTCTATCTGCCGGTGTTTTGATTGTAGAAGCCGGTTTACACTCCGGTTCGCTTATTACGGCAAGACAGGCGCTGGAGCAAGGGAAAGAAATTTTTGCCGTTCCGGGGTCGCCGATGGAAACACGTTCACAAGGTCCGAATTATCTGATAAAACAAGGTGCAATACTAACCGAAAATGCCGAAGATATTATCAATGTATTACAAATATCTCACAACCGACAAATAAAAAATTATCAAATGGATTTGTTGCCACTTGACAAAGCGGAAAATAATGTAAATATTCTTGAAGATGACGTTGAAATAACACCTCAACAGCCGACGCACACTGATTTTTTGCAGTTTATCTCGTATGAAGGGGTGGATATTGACGAACTTTTGCGTACAAGTAACTTACCGACCGATAAGTTTTTTGCAACTCTACTGGATTTGGAGTTAGAGGGGAAAATAGAACGGCAGGTCGGTAACAAAGTAGCGCGTATAAAATAGGGAAACAAAATATGAAACTGGTAGTAGTAGAATCTCCGGCTAAAGCCAAAACAATCAACAAATATTTAGGCAGCGATTATAAAGTATTAGCGAGTTACGGACATATTCGCGATTTACCGAGCAAAGACGGATCGGTAAATCCGGATGAAGATTTTGCTATGACCTGGGAATTTAGTCAGGCAGGCAGAAAACACCTTAATGACATTATCGCCGCACTCAAAGATTGCGACACATTGATTCTCGCATCCGATCCGGATAGAGAGGGAGAAGCCATCGCTTGGCATATTTTGGAAGAACTGACGGAAAAAAAGAAGATAACCGGCAAAAAAATTCAACGCGTAGTATTTCACGAAATTACTAAAAGTGCCGTCAAAGAAGGAATAGAAAATCCGCGTGAGATTGATCAGGATTTAGTAAGCGCCTACATGGCCCGCCGCGCTCTTGACTATTTGGTCGGTTTTACGCTTTCACCGGTTTTGTGGCGCAAATTACCGGGGTCTAAATCGGCAGGACGTGTGCAATCGGTAGCCTTACGATTGGTTTGTGAGCGCGAAAATGAAATTGATAAATTTAAGGCCGAAGAATATTGGACCGTTGATGCCGATTTAATTACGCGGCAACAGGCGGTTATATCCACGCATTTAATCACGTTAGACGGTAAAAAGCTGGATAAGTTTACGCTTAATTCTCAAGAAAAAGCCTTAGCGGCACAAGAAAAAATCGCGGCACAAACGTTTGCGGTATCTGAAGTTGAGCGCAAAAAAGCCAGTCGTTACCCTGCTCCGCCGTTTACAACATCTACGCTTCAACAGGAGGCCGCGCGTAAGTTACGTTTTTCTACCAAAAAAACCATGCAGGTTGCCCAAAAGCTCTATGAAGACGGTTTTATCACCTATATGCGTACTGATGCCGTCAACCTTTCTAAAGACGCCATAAAGGCCTGTCGTGAGGCAATTACAAAATATTTCGGCGAAGAATATTTACCTAAAACCGCCAAGGAATACAAAAATAAGACCAAAAACGCGCAAGAAGCACACGAGGCTATTCGTCCGTCAGACGTAATGAATACGCCTAAAAAAATGGAAATGAAGCTGGATAACGACGCTTATCGTTTATACGAACTTATTTGGAAACGTACCGTAGCTTGTCAGATGAATCCGGCTATTTTGGATAAGGTTGTTATTGACGCAAAGTCAGCCGATAAAAAAATCTTATTGCGTGCTACCGGTCAGGTGATAAAATTTGACGGCTTTCTTAAACTTTATCAGGAAGGCAAGGACGACTCGTCGGAAGAAGATGATGAAAATACCATTTTGCCGAATGTAGAAAAAGACGAGCCGTTAGAAAAAGGGGCAATTAAACCGCAACAACATTTCACTACTCCTCCGCCGAGATTTACGGAAGCAAGTTTGGTTAAAAAGCTGGAAGAACTGGGTATCGGTCGTCCGTCTACCTACGCAAGTATTATTGCGGTGTTGCAAGAGCGTAAATATGTACGGGTAGAAAAGTTGCGCTTTATTCCGGAAGATCGCGGCAGAATCGTTACGGTCTTTTTGGAAAACTTTTTTAAGAAATATGTTGAATATGATTTTACGGCGCAACTGGAAGAATTTTTGGATGACGTTTCTGCCGGTAAAATGGAATGGAAAAAACTGTTAGCCGGTTTTTGGAAAAAGTTTATCAAAAATATTGATGAGGTAAAACCGCTTCAGCTGACGGAAGTTATTGATAAAATAGATGAGGCTCTATCGGCACACCTGTTTCCGCCACGCGAAGACGGTTCAGATCCACGCGTCTGTCCGGAATGCGGTAAAGGCCGGCTCAGCATAAAGTTTGGTAAATTCGGAGCTTTCCTCGGCTGTTCCGATTATCCTAATTGCAAATATACCAAACCTTTAACGGATACCAAAGAGGAAGAACAAGCCGAGGCGGCAAACACTTCTCCGCAAAACAGCGGCAAAGAAGAAGATAAAATTATGGGGCAATTAAACGGTGCTAACGTTTATCTCAAAAAAGGTCCGTACGGATATTATGTGCAGCTAGGCGAAGATGCCACAGCCACTACGGAAAAGCCGAAGCGTACCGGTCTGCCGAAATTTGTTAAGCCGGAAGATTTGACCGAAGAACAAGCCAAAATATTACTTTCTCTACCGCGTGATTTAGGTAACGGAATAGAAGCTAATATCGGCAAGTTCGGTCAATATATCAAGCAAGGTACAAAATCCAAATCGCTGACCGGCAGCGATAACATCTTTAATATCACCGCGGAACGGGCGGAAGAAATATTAAAAACCGCTATTGCTAAACCGGAACCGAAAGTTTTAGGTAAACACCCAACCACCAAAGAAGATATTATCCTGAATAAAGGTCGCTACGGGATGTACCTGAAATGCGGAAAAAACAACTATGCCATTCCCAAAGGTTATGCCCCGAGCGAGCTGACGGAAGAAGATGCTGTAAAGATTGTTACGACAAAAAAATAACTTTACCGTTTTTTGTTGATAAATTGCTTGCAAAAAACAATTTAAGAATGTATATGTTGTTGAGAGTGAATATTTTGAGGTTTTAAATGAGTAAAGAAGAGTTATTGGAATTAACCGGCGAAGTGATT
>CAYOYE010000004.1:0-14667 GCA_964408115.1 uncultured Azospirillaceae bacterium | reverse complement strand
TGTAAAACCAACAGGTAAACCGCATATCGGCAACTATTTAGGCGCAATCAAGCCTGCCGTAACCATGGGACATCAGGCCCAACGTTTTAGTTTGTTTATTGCCGACTATCACGCCATTAATGCCGTTAAAAATCCGGAACTGCTCCAAAAAGAGATAAAAGAAATTGCCTGCGTTTATCTGGCTGCTGGTTTAGATCCTGCCAGAGATTTATTTTATCGTCAGTCCGATATACCTGAAATCAATGAAATAACCACGATTCTCTATGCTTTCACGCCTAAAGGATTTATGAACAAATCACACGCCTATAAAGCCTGCGTAGAAAAAAATTTGGCAGACAACAAACCTGCCGATGATGGCGTAAATATGGGTTTATATACCTACCCTACCCTTATGGCCGCCGATATTCTGTCTATGGATACGGATATTGTTCCGGTCGGTAAAGACCAGATACAGCATGTAGAAATTGCTCGCGATATTGCCTGCGCCGTCAATGCCTATTTTGGTAAAGAACTGTTAAAATTACCGCAATACGTTACGCAAGATAACGTTGCCGTACTTCCGGGAATTGACGGGCGGAAAATGAGCAAATCGTATAACAATGTCATCCCTTTGTTTGAAGACGATAAAATCGTTAAAAAAGCCGTATATGCAACGGTTACGGATTCTAAACCGATTGAAGAACCGAAAAATCCTGATGATGTGATTGTTTATCAAATATACAAATGTTTGGCAAAACCGGAACAAATTGCCGAAATGGCAGACGGTCTGAAAAACGGTAAGCTCGGTTATGGGCATATTAAAGCTATGTTACTTGATGCTATCCTTACCGAAACAAAAGACGCGAAAGAAACCTACGACTATTATCTGGCGCACTATGATGAAGTAATCGGATTTTTGCATGACGGCGCCGCCAAAGCCCGCCCTTATGCTCAAGCTACGCTAAAACGCCTGAAAGAAACTTTATTCGGCTAATACCTTCTAAATTTATTTATGTTTAGAAACAATAAAGCCGGCATTTCTAAAACTAAAATAGTCGTTACGCGTAATCACCAGATGGTCATATAACGTAACGTCCATAGCCTCACACAACGTTGCGATATTTGCCGTAACCTGCTTATCGGCAGCCGATGGTGTACTGTCACCTGAAGGATGATTATGTACCAGCACAATGAAACAGGCTTTGTATTTTAGCGCGGTTTTCAAAACTTCACCGGCGTGAACCGCCGTTCTGTTGGCAGTACCTTTACTTAAAAACTCCTCACCCAGCAGACACAGATTTTTATCAAAACAAAATACGCGGAAATTTTCCACTTCTTCATACGCCATTTTTTGCCGACAATAATCCACAAATTCACCAAAATGAGTAAAGATAGGCTTGTCCGAAGAACAAAAACTGGCTGCCGAACAACGTATTCCGCAAGTAGACACGACTTTCAATAAAACAACTGCCGTTGCGGTCATACCTTTAAAATCCGCTAATTCGTGTGCCGGCGCATGAATTACTCCGCCGATATCTCCGTATTTAATGATTAGTCTTTTTGCCAGCGGCTTAACATCCTTACGCACAATAGCCATAGTCAAAAGCAGCTCAAGTAATTCATAATCTTCCATACTTGCACCCTCATCAACCATAAATCTGGCACGCAAACGCTCTCTATGTCCTAAATATAGAGGCTTTTCGTCTTCCATAACTGCCATTAGTCCCTCGGCAACTTATTTGTACGGCGGTTTATCTAAGCCGGCAGGCGAATAGGTAAATACCTCATACCCGTCTTTTGTAACGCCCAACGAATGTTCAAATTGCGCTGACCACGCATGATCGCAAGTAACGGCGGTCCATCCGTTGGCAAGAATAATGCCGTCTTTTTTACCTAAATTTATCATCGGTTCTATGGTAAAGAACATTCCTTCTTCCATAATCGGACCTGTGCCTTTTCTTCCGCAGTGCATAACATTCGGCTCATCATGAAAAACTTTGCCGACACCATGACCGCAGAACATATCCACCACAGAATAACCGTATTTATGTGCATATTCTTCAATAACCGCACCGATATCGCCGAAATGTGCCCCCGGCTTAACAACGTCTATTCCGCGCATCATACATTCGTATGTAACCTGACATAACCTCTGCCCCTTAATTTTCGGCTTACCGGCAAAATACATACGGCTTGTGTCACCGAAATAACCGTCAACAATGGTTGTTACGTCAATATTTAAAATATCTCCGTCGGCTAATTTGCGTTCATAATCCGGAATACCGTGACAAATCACCTGATTAATTGATATACACACCGATTTAGGGTATCCGTTATACCCCAAACAAGCCGGAACTGCACCATGCTTAATCATAAATTCGCGACACAAATCATCTAATTCACCGGTAGAAACACCTACCTGTACATAATCGGTGATATAATCCAAACATTCGGCAGCCACCTTACCGGCCTTGCGCATACCGGCAAAATCAGCTTCATCATAAATTTTTATTCCGTTTTTATTTATACGCATAACAAACTCCCTGTTAATTCTTGATATAGCAATATAACACTTGCTCTCAAAAAACAAGAATTAAAAACCGGTCATCAACATATCTGCATTGTTTTCTAGCGTTCATATCCGCCGTTTTTAGGCAATGAGTGTTTACTATATCCTGCGGCATTACGCGCTGCTTTTATCTTTTCTTTCTTCTTTTGTTTACGCGATATTTTTTCGCGCATTATTTTACTTTCGCGGCGTGACATAGTCCGAAAATCATCAGCATATTGCAGGATTCGCTCTACGTTATTGCTGGTATAATCCCTCTCCGGTGCTTTCTGATTTCCCATATTTTCAACATGGCACAAATCTTCTACCACATTAAAGTTTTTATCAATCAAAGAATATTGATATGAGCTTAAATTACCACGTCCGCTAATATCTTCTTCTCTTACGGCAATCCAATACTGTTTATCTTTCGGTTTATCTTCCAGTTTTTTCGTACCGCCGCTCCAAACCTTGATAACGTCGGAGTTATAGCAAATAGACGGCTCACCGCCGGCCTCTCTGACAACCTTAGCCGTCTGCGCCAACTGCTGTACGTCACCGTGAATCGGAATAAATGCCAAACGGCTCTGGTTGCGCCGATTATTTACTATCAGCTCAATAAAATGTTTGGTTTCCGAACGAACGGCATGTCCCGTACGTTGCATTAGCGAAGTCGCAAAACGTCCGGTATTGTTTGCAGCCTCATTTTCCACAATCGTTGCTCCCAAAGAGGCCAAACGATTATACATTGCCCGAACCTGTTTGCCGTTAATATCTTCAATACATCTCTGGCGAGCCAAAATTAAAGTTTCGTTATCTACCGTAAAATCCGGATGTCCGCTTTCGCCCTTACCCTTAATTTTACCGTTTTTGCCGACAGAAACTTTTTGTTGTTCCGACATTTTATACAATCCGGATTTTTTACCTTTTTTGGATTCGGCAAAAGCCCCGCTCGGAATAATATAGCGTTTTTCATGCGGATATTTTGCCAAATATTCCTGCGCCTTGGCATTTTTCAAGTCATTACTGTTAAATACGACTTCGTCATAATCATGAACACCGCTACGTTGCATAGCCATAAACGCCAGCTTTGCCCAATATCCGTCTATATAGACTTCGCGTTCGGTCTGTTTAGCTGCTTCCAAATCAATAGCCAAATTCTGAATACTCCGCGAAATAACCGCAGATATAACCTGTTTATCGTTATGTTTGGCAATTTGCTCTTTTGTATTATTAACCGCCGTTGCAAAATCAACCAAATATTTATCCGAACTGTCGCTTGAAGTAGAATCCAACAAAACGTGTGTAACCGGCTTATCTTTAATAAAACGTACAAAATCTTCTTCATTAAACCCAGGGCCTATCTGCGTAGAACCCAACCGATAATCCCCCGGATCAACAATACCGGCACATACGCGTCCTTTAACGGTGGTCAAAATATGAAAACCCATTGCCCCAACGGTTGAGTGTGAAACGTTAAACGGCGTAATTTCCATATTGTCACCGACTTCAACCGTTTCACCGGCGGCAACGGCTGTAACTTCCGGCAAATATTCTTCCGGTACTCTGGCTTCTTTGAATGCCGTATTCAACAATTCTTTTGTATAAGAGCTGGTATAAATAACCGGAAACTTATATCCGGCACGCGCCAAATGCACCAAACCGCCGATATGATCTTCGTGACAATGAGAAATAAACATTGCATTAAGCGGCTTTTCGGCGTGCTTATCCTGAAAATCCAGATATTCTCTGACATCCGGAATAACTGCATCTAAATCTGTCCATTCCGGCGGAAATAAAGCCCCCAAATCAACCATTATCCGATTACAGCCGTGTCGTTTTTCCGAATGCTCCACAATAAAACTGTTTCCGCCGATTCGCGTGTCATTATTACCACCTAAAAAATCTATTTTTGTACCTTCAGTATCAGCCATTTTCATACACTCCATTACAAATTTTGTCATACGATAGCACAGTATTTGACAAAATTCAATCGTTTTTTGTGTCAAATTCAATTTTTTATAATCTCTTTTCGGCTTTTATCCGCCATAAAAAACTTTTGCTCCGCTTACTTTTTTATAAATTTAATCTGGACAACCCCCTAAATTTGCGCTAACTTATGCGCGTCAAAATAAATTAGAATTTAAATTGTAATAAATCAGGGATATAAAATGACTGCCAGTGTAAATGAAATTCGTAAAACTTTCTTGGATTATTTTGCCAAGAACAGACATAAAATCGTGCCATCTTCTTCGTTGGTACCGGATAACGATCCGACCTTAATGTTTACAAACTCCGGTATGGTACAATTCAAAAACATACTTGCCGGTAATGAAACCCGCGATTACACTCGCGCAGCCACCTCTCAAAAGAGCGTTCGCGCCGGCGGTAAACACAACGATTTGGACAGTGTCGGTTATGACGTACGCCACCACACGTTTTTTGAAATGCTCGGCAACTTTTCTTTCGGTGATTATTTTAAAGAGAGTGCGATTCCTTTTGCGTGGGAACTTCTAACCAAAGAATTTTGCCTACCCAAAGAAAAATTAGCCGTAACCATCTATCATAATGATGACGAAGCTCACGATATATGGAAAAAAGTATCAGGCTTACCGGAAGACAGAATTATTCGCATTGCCACCAAGGATAACTTTTGGCAAATGGGAGATACCGGACCTTGCGGTCCATGTTCTGAAATTTTTTATGACCATGGTCCGGAGGTATGGGGCGGTTTACCGGGGACACCCGAAGAAGACGGTGACCGTTATATTGAAATATGGAATTTGGTGTTTGATCAGTTTGAAGATTTACCTGACGGTAGCCGCATTAACTTAAAGCGTCCGTCTATTGATACCGGTATGGGGTTGGAACGTATTGCCGCTATTTTGCAAGGCGTTCATTCAAATTTTGATACCGATATGTTCCGGCATCTGATTAAGGCGATTGCCGATATTGCCAACACCGACCCGAACGGCGCGTTAAAGTCATCACACAACGTTATTGCCGACCACCTGCGCTCTATCTGTTTTTTGATTGCCGACGGAGTTTTACCGTCTAACGAAGGACGCGGATACGTTTTACGCCGCATTATGCGCCGAGCTATGCGCCACGCGTATTTATTGGGTGTTAAAGAGCCGATGATTTATAAACTGTTGCCTACTTTACAAAAAGAAATGGGTGATGCTTATCCGGAATTATACGCGCGTGAAAATCTTATTAAAGACACAATCAAAATAGAAGAAGAACGTTTTGGCCGCACACTTGATAAAGGTTTAAAACTGCTTGATGATGAAGTTGCTTCGCTTTCTTCCGGCGATAAACTCGGCGGTGAAACGGCTTTCAAATTATATGATACCTACGGTTTTCCGCTTGATTTAACGCAAGACGCTTTAAAAAACAAAAACATAGAAGTTGATACCGCAGGTTTTGACGCCTGTATGGCCCGTCAAAAGGCGGAGGCGCGGAAAAACTGGGCAGGTTCCGGAGATGAGGGTATTGCTAAAGTATGGTATCAAATTCAGGATAAATGCGGCAAAACCGAATTTTTAGGCTATAATACTCTTAAATCGGACGGAGAAATTACGGCTTTAGTACAAAACAACACCGAAGTAAGCGAAGTTGTAGCCGGAAAATTTGAGCTGGTAGCCAATCAGACACCGTTTTACGGTGAATGCGGCGGACAAGTCGGTGATACCGGTATTATTTCTTCCAAAGGATTTACCGCTCGCGTGGTTGACTGCAAACGTAAACTTGACGGAATATTCGTACATATTTGTGAATTGGAAAACGGTAAAGTTAAAACCGGAGATTTCGCTAATTTTGAGGTAAATGCCGAAAACCGCGCCCGTATTTGCGCCAATCACTCGGTTACCCATTTGGCCCATAAGGCGCTTAAACTTGTTTTGGGTGATCACGTTGCCCAAAAAGGCTCTTTGGTCAATTCTTCCCGTATGCGATTTGATATTTCGCATCCGAAACAGATTTCCGCCGAAGAAATCCGCAAGGTTGAAGATATTGTAAATGAGCAGATTCGCCATAATCTACCGGTAACTACCGTAATAATGAACAAAGATGAGGCTGTAAAATTAGGTGCAATGGCCCTGTTTGATGAAAAATATGCCGAAGATGTACGCGTTGTAACCATGGGTGATACGGAAAATCCGTTCTCGCGTGAGTTATGCGGCGGCACGCATGTAAGCGCCACCGGAAACATCGGATACTTCCATATTTTATCCGAATCTGCAGTAGCTGCCGGCGTCAGACGTTTAGAGTGTGTAACCGGATTCGGTGCGGATTCGTATGTTCGCGAAATTGAACAAAAATTACATACGGTTGCCCAAAATCTAAAGACCAATGTAAATGATTTGGAAGCACGTATAAACAATATGCTTGACGAACGCAAAAAAATGGAAAACGAAATTTTCAATCTTAAAAAAGCGCTGGCTTCCGGTAAATCTGCAAACGGTAATGAGGCAAAGGTTATTAACGGTCATAAATTTGTCGGTAAATTAGTGCAAGATGCCAACCCGAAAGAATTAAAATCTTTTGTTGATGAGATTTTACAAAACCTCGGCTCCGGTGTTGTGGTTTTATGTTCGGATAAAGATGGCAAGGCCTCTATTGTTGTCGGGGTCAGCAAAGATTTAACCGCGCAATATAATGCTGTTGAGCTGGTACGCGCTGCCGCAACCGTTGTCGGCGGACAAGGTGGCGGAGGCCGACCGGATATGGCACAGGCCGGCGGAACGGATACGGCAAAAATTGATGATGCCATATCCAAAGTAGCCTCCTTGCTGGGCTAATATCATAAAACAAACATTTGAGCTCCCCGAATTTAAGATTCGGGGAGTTTTTTGTCAAAACATCAATATTAAACATCTCTTGACTTATTTGCGATAATCTTGGCTATTTGCGATACATTTCTAATTATCTGAATATTCGTTAATTAAAAAAATATTACAAAAATTTTCGCTATTTTGTCATTTTTTGCTTGCTATCATTAAATTTGCGTGCTATACAATAGCTAATTTCTTTTATTATTAACTCTTAAATTTTTGTAAGTATGAGCAATTTCATTTCTATGGAAAAGTTGAATGGTGCGTTGGCTAATATTAAGGTGAACGAAGCGATAAAGTCCATGCAAAAGCAATTTCCGGACTGGAAAGCTTCCGCCATTGAGGATAGAGTAAGACTTGTCAAACTGATGCTAGCCGTTGATACGGACAAGCATCCGGCTCGGACTCCGTTCTACGCCTTTGTTAAAAACATAGGTAAGGATTTAGTCGGAGTTGATGTCGCCTTTGGAAGCATACTGCTCCTCAGTAACGACCTTATCTTGAGCTGCACCAATGCTAAAGATAAGTTCCGCATTAACGGGGTGGAATACGGACTTTTTCAAAACCGAAAAGGCCGTAAGCGCTATCGTCCGCT
Organism: uncultured Azospirillaceae bacterium; assembly: GCA_964408115.1. Lineage (GTDB taxonomy): Bacteria > Pseudomonadota > Alphaproteobacteria > RF32 > CAG-239 > RUG410. The sequence continues at coordinate 6,710 of CAYOYE010000004.1, read as the reverse complement.
GAACACCAGCCCGCGCAAGAAAAACATTAACCTTAATCATAATGAGGATGAGGATGATTTTCTTGATGTGGCTAATGACTAATGCTCTTAGCCCCACAGCTTTGGCAAATACTGCCGAAGTTGTTTGTGAAAAACCGGTTCAAGTTCCACCGACAAAGCCAATCCCTCGTCCGGTTGAGCTTTACGGAATTAAACCGGAAGAACTGGAAATTGATTTCAGCCAACCTTGGAAATATCTTTATCCAAGGAAAAAACTGAAAAAATGGCTGATTTATCACCAAAATGCCATTGAAGCCGCCAAAAGGCGTATTTGTATTAATCGTCAGGGTAATCGGCATCTCTAACCTAAAAAGCACCTTTTCAAAGGTGCTTTTTTTTATTCATACCTTAAAATATTATCCATTTATAAATATTTTTGTTCTATAATCAGGGCAATATTTGTTTTTAGAAAGGTATCAAAATGAAAAAAATTGCAATTATCGGCGTAACAAACAGTTTAGGTAGAGAACTCTTAAATATTTTTGAAGAGAACGGAACAAATGCCGATGATATTTTGGCAGCCGATGTAAATTCTCCGCTTGGTACGCAGGTATCTTATGGCGAAGATGTTGATATGGATGTTTTCAATCTGGAAGATTTTGATTTTTCTGACGTTAAGTTAGCCATTTTTGCCACCTCGGAAGAAATTTCCAAACGTTACATTCCACGCGCCGTTTCAGGTAAAGCTATGGTAATTGACTGTTCTTCAGCCTATCTTGGAGATCCGGATGTACCGCTGGTTATTTCAGGACTAAACGGCGAAAAAGTTGCCGATGCCGTTAAAGGCATTGTTGCCGTTCCATCACCGCAAATCACCCAACTGTTGATTCCGTTGCAAAAAGTCGCAAAAAAATATGCAATTCGCCGTATGGTCATCAACACCTACATGGCCGCCTCGGTTTACGGACACGAAGCTATGGATGAATTGTTTGCCCAAACCCGCAAAATTTTTATGAACGAACCGTTGGTTGATGACGAAAAAATCTTTCACAAACAGGTGGCTTTCAATGTATTACCGCAAGTCGGCGATTTTATCGGTGATGAAACCAAATACGAATGGTCTTTTAATGTTGAAATTAAAAAGGCTCTGGGTACAAACATTAAAGTGCATGCCAACTGCGCCATTGTTCCGGCCTTTATCGGCATAGGCGAATTTGTTAACGTTGAATGTGATGATGAGGTTGATGTTGACGATATTCGTAACATTATGCGTGATACCGATGGAGTTGTTGTCTTTGATAAGCACGTTGATTGCGGCTATGTTTCGCTTAATGACGTGCAAGGTGAAAACGACATTTACATCAGCCGCCTGCGTCAGGATATATCAGTAGAAAACGGCTTCAGTTTTTGGTGCGTAGCCGATGACCTGCGCGCCGGAACGGCACAAAATGCCTACAACATAATGAAACTTCTGCTCAAAAAATAGGAACCAAAATGAAAAATCGCCTCAAAAATTTTTTAGCTACGCTTATACTGTCAGTCGTTATTTGCACTCCGCTGTCTGCGGCAACAAATGCCAAAAGTCAACAACCGCAAGATTCCGAAATCGTATCCGAAATATCGGCAAAAATGGACTTTAACAGTATCAGCACTAAAATTGAAGAAATAGAAAAAACACTCAAAAACGAAGATTTTTCCCAAGCTAAAATTGACGAATACACCGCTTTTTTAACCGAGCAGGAAAATAAAATCGTTGAAAACAAAAAAGAGCTGGAAAAGCAGATAAAATTCGTACAGAAGCAACTTGAAGCTCTGGGCGAAGAACCGAAAGAAGGCGAATTTGAAGACAGTAAAATCACCGAAACCCGAGCCAACCTTTCCAAAGAAATGACATCACAAGACCGCATCTTAAAAGAAGCCGATTTGATGATTGTTAAAATTGAAGATTTAACGGCGCAGGTTTTAAATGCCCGCAACAAAAAAGTTTACGGAGATTTGATAACCAAACAATCCGCCCTCATTAACCCCATGGTGTTTTTCAACGGCATAAAACTATATGTTATTTTCTTTTGGGATGTTGTAAAGTCGCCTATCGTCTGGTACACCGGCATTCCGGAAAGTCAGCGTAACTTTGCGGTTTTGAGTGTTGTTTCCATGGCTCTTATTCTAATTGTAGCCCTAACTTTGGCAATTTTCCTACGCAAATATATTTTAAGTAATTGGGGCTATAAAAATGATATTGAGCAACCGCGTTTCAGCCGCAAAGTGGTTGCAGCCATTGCCGTTGCTACCGCACGCGGTTTAATTCCGGCATTTTTAATCGGTGGCTGCATATTGTGGATGGTCAGCACCCAAATATTCAGCAACACTCTGTTAGGCAGTGTGTTTACGGTAACTGCTTATGTTTCGCTGATTGCCATTGTAGAGGCAACCATTTCCCGCGTTACGTTTGCTCCTCATTATGAGCAATGGCGACTGGTTAATTTGCCAAATAAAAAAGCGGCCAAATTCACGCGTATGCTGTTTTTATTCATCACTATTAATGCCGTTTGCGTTGCACAGGTATTTATTGCGCAAGAGGCAGGATATTCAACGGATACGTTGCATTTTTTACAAGTTATTGCCTGTGCCGTAAAATCGTTCTTTCTCGCTTGGTTTGCCAAAATATCCTTTGAAACTTATAAAGATATAGAAGTGGAGAAAAAAGAAGAACCGGAAGCCGAAAATGATGAAGATGATGATTTCAAAATCAATAACGGTTTTAAAATTATTCTTTTCAGCAATCTCTTTTGCGTTGTTGTATTTGCACTATCTTTATGCGGTTATCCCGAATTAGCATCTTTTATTCTCAACCGTATAATTTTTTCTATGATTATCTGTGGTGCTTCTGAGGTCTTTCGGCGTGCCTTTAGCGATGCTGTAAAGCGAATCATTTTAGCCGGTCCATGGATGAATACGATTCGCATCAACAAAAAAGTAATTACTAAAATTGAATTTTGGGTAAAAGCTCTTTTGAACCCGATAATGGTTTTGGTTTTACTGTTTGCCTTATTAAACCTCTGGGGTCTACCGGCCGACTTTATGCTCCAAACGGCAAAAAAGCTCCTGTTTGGTTTCCGTATCGGCGGAATACAGATTTCTCTTATTGCCATAACAATGGGGATAGTTGTATTTTTTGCCTCCATTACTCTTGTCAGAATATTGAAAAAGCATCTGGCCAAGAACGTGCTGGAAAAAATTGATATGGATGACGGAATAAAGCACTCGCTTATTTCCGGTGTCGGATTTATCGGTTTTATTATATCCACCCTGTTAGCCATTATCGCAATCGGCGTAGACTTAACAAATCTTGCTTTCATTGCCGGTGCTTTATCGGTAGGTATCGGTTTTGGTTTACAGGACGTTATTAAGAATCTGGTTGCCGGTATCATCATTTTGTTTGAGCGCCCGTTTAAGGTTGGCGACTGGGTTATTCTCAACGGTACGGAGGGTAAAATTCAGCAAATTAACATTCGCTCTACCGAAATGGAAAGTTTTAACCGTACCAGCGTCATTGTGCCAAACGCCACTCTTATTTCCAGTTCGGTTACCAACCTGACCCATGGCGATAATATCTCCCGACAAAGTGTAAAGGTGGGAGTAGCCTATGGCTCTGATGTAGAAAAAGTACGCCAAATCTTGCTTGATGTAGCCGCTAAACATAAGTTTGTTATGAAAAATCCGGCCCCGTATGTGCTGTTTCAGGATTTTGCCGACAGTAGCCTGTTGTTTGAATTACGCTGTTATACCAATGATATTTGGAAAGGCTGGACAATCCCTAGTGATTTACGTTTTGAAATTAATCGCCGTTTCATTGCCGAGGGTATTGAAATTCCGTTCCCGCAAGTTGTTGTTCATAACGGAGATAAAGAGGAAAAAACAAATTAAAAAATAAAAAATTTCAAATATAAAAGTTAGTGCTTGCAAAATAAAATAAACTGTTCTATTTATTACTTTGCATTGCCGGTTTAGCTCAGGTGGTAGAGCAACGCATTCGTAATGCGTGGGTCGAGTGTTCGAGTCACTTAACCGGCACCACTTTTACAAGCTGTGTTTTTTATAAACGCAGCTTGTTTTTTTATGGAAAAATAATCAAAATATGCTACACTGGGTAAAAAGGTAGCACAATGAATAAAAACGATTATAAATGGCTTGAACGCCATACCGACATCCGTAACTTTGGCAACACGCTTGATGATTGCCTGTTTGATGACGTGCTGCTCAAAGTACACCGCCCGCATCATCAAAACCGCATAAATGAAATCTTCCGTTCCTACAAAACGGAAATCATAAACAAACTGGACGACAATTCGCTTATTATGCGGATTCGCGGCTTTTCGGTCAATGATTTATACGGTACTGCGGTAGATAACGGTGGTGACACCATTTATAACGAGTATGACGGCAGAATATATTTCATACCGACTGACAAAACCAAACTTCATAAAACTTTTCGGCGGGCAAATCCTAGTCTGCTTGCCAATTTGAGCACCAATAAAAAACTTGATATTTTATACTCTTTTCGGCAACAGATTTTTCCAAATGAAGAATTAAAAGATAAAAATGATGATTTTATTGCCCGAAACAGTCCTAAATTTTTGGCACTGCTACAGCTGAAAATACCGACTGATTTTATAGATTACGAATTGCGTAAAGTCCGCCTGATTGCAAGAGAAACGGCCAAACTTCCAAACATTAAAAACAAGCTGAATAATTTTAATGATTTGGCAGAAGAAGAAAGAGAAAATATTTTCACCGGCGTTTGCAATATAACGGCAGACATAAATAAAATTAATCATCCGCATATACAATTTGTTTCTTCCGATAAAGTGGATTCGCCGGAATGGCTGGATGTTTTAGCGTATACATCAGAAAACAGCATTATTGTGGATAAAGACAAAATGCAGCAAAATGACGCTCTAGGTACATTGGGTACGGCCTTTCACGAAACGAATCACATTGCACAGGCGCATGGCGACTATTCGCAGTTTCCGCTGGTTGAGGATATGTTAAGCATAAATTTGGATTATCCTCTACAAAACGGTGATTTGTATATTTTCACACCGCAAGAACTTATTACTTATAAATTGGAAAGTGAATTTGACGAGCAGATTATCACCCAAACCGGTCTGAAAAATTTTCTCAACGAAAACTTTGCCTGTAGCGAAAGTCAGACTGCCCGTCAATACGTTGCACGCGCGCTAAAACGGTCGTATTAAAGGCTTTTGTTACGGCATAATAAAATATACAAAGCGCCGCTTCCGCCTAACCGCTCGGACGGGTGCTTATAAACCAGAATCATTGCCCGCAAACGTGACATATTCAGCCATTGCGGCACGCGTTGTTTCAAAACTCCCCGTACGGCAAATATATCTCCGTCATTATGCACGCTTAGCCCCTTACCGGTAATAATCACAACGCAACGTTTACCCTCGTTATAACAGCGCGGAATAAAATCATCAACGGCAGCAAAAGCAACATCTTCCGTCATACCATGCAAATCTAAAACCGCCTCAATTTTAAATTCTTCTTTTTTAAATTTCTTCAGCGTAGCTTTATCTATACCGCCGAATTCCAAATCTTCCAACGCTTTTGAATAAACCGTAAAATCATGCTTTACGGCATATTGCCTATGTTCTTTTATCTGGATTCGCGTTTGGGTATTCCTAACGGCAACCATATTTTTTTTCTCGGACGGAGCTACATCTTTAACGGCGTCCTGCCAAAAAGATATATCCTCATTGTTTATTTCCATTTAATTGACCTTTAGTGCTGAATAGCGCGGTGCCAAAATATAATACCGCCCGACAGAATTCATTCGTCCTGCCTGCTGTAAAGCATCTTCGCCATGTCCCCAAAAATAGTCACCTCTGACAGCCCCTTTAATGGCACTCCCTATATCCTGTGCAAATACAATTTTTCTGATAGCTTTGTTATCCGGACTGTTTGTATCCAGCCACATCATTGCCCCCAACGGGATATAGGCATTATCTACCGCCAAACTACGACCGGCAGTCAAAGAAATTCCCATAGCGCCGACAGGCCCGTCCGCATCAATTAAACGCTGAAAAATAAAACGGTTATTTTCGGCCATTTCTTTTTCGGCTCGTTCCGGATGTGAGCGCAACCACTCTCTGATTTTCGGCATAGAGGCCTCACTCGGACTTATCGCCCCCTTATCCAACAAAATCTTACCTATACCCTTAAATTTATGTCCGTTACTATCGGCAAACCCGATTCGCACTTCCGAACCGTCATCCAATTTTGCCAAAGCCGATCCCTGAATTTGCATAAAATGAATATCCACCGGATCATCACCCCACATCAATACCGGTGCCTGCACCCCGTTTTGTTCAATTTCACGCCGATTATAATACGGAACAAAGCGTTTTCCCTCAATTCGCCCGACCAGACGCGTATCCGGCAGGTTTTCATCAAAATCCTTTAACTTTATTTCTATCAAATCATTCGGTTTTCCGTAAATCGGATATTTATACTTGCCGTATTTTTCCAAAGAAGCGTTAATAACCGCTTCATAATATGAGGTAAACTTACCGTCATAACTATCGCCGCCTGCCACAGCATAAGGGACAAACTCATCTTCTATAAACTTCTTCATCTGTGACGCCGAAGTAATCCCCGTCCGCAAAAATTTATCACATACTTTACGATAATCCGCCGTTTTAATTTTT
>CAYOYE010000003.1:0-15336 GCA_964408115.1 uncultured Azospirillaceae bacterium | reverse complement strand
TATGTGTGTTTGTAATGCTTTATATTTTCTATATTGCGTATAATAATTTTATATCGTGACATTATCTTTAGATTGTAAATATTTGTTTATAAAAAATTTTAGAAAATTCAAACATAAATACTATTTTAACATTTTAGGTTTACACTAGCAGCAAAACAGTTTATTTTGAGGCGTGATATGAAATGTAAAAATATCATTTTAGCTATGACGTTTATCCTTGTGATGAGCGGCTGTATTGCTAAAGAAAATGCCCTGTATCCGGTGCAAAACAACAGCGAATATGCGGTTTACGGGCAAAACAATAATTTTATGCCGGAGCAATGCGCGGAAGAAACTGTCGTAATTTATGATGATGACGGGCAATTTGAGGTTCCGGGGTGTCGGGATTTTGTGATAGAAGATATACCGGCGCAGAATTATGTAAATTGCGCAGATTCGGGCGATTGCGAAGAAGATGTGGATCCGGATAGCATAGAGGGCGATTTCCCGTATGTGAGAAATAATAAATATCTTAACAATAACTTGATTTTATTGCAAAATCTGGAAAAAAGAACATTGGCATTTTGTCGCGGTACGGCAGAACAGGCGGAAAATTGCGCACAAAGACTGGAAAAAAGCTGCTTTGTTCGTGTGAGAAATATACCGTCCGTTGCGGCAAAATATGATAGAGTTCAGCAAGGAGCTTTCCCGGGGCGGCGCTGGCACAAAGGTGATGTTGTTCCCAGGTGGTAGGTGGTAAAATGTTGGCACGCGTAAATACTATAGCATTTAACGGATTATCTACACTTGATGTTGATTTGCAACTCCAGATAACATCGGGTTTGCCGGCATTTACGATTGTCGGACTGCCGGATAAAACAATTGCCGAAAGCAAAGAGAGGGTACGCGCCGCCCTTAATTCAATCGGTACGGAATTACCGGCAAAACGCATTACCGTTAACTTAGCGCCTGCAGATTTACTTAAAGAAGGATCGCATTTTGATTTACCGATAGCCGTAGCCGTTTTGGCAGGAATGGGGATTATTTCGGCGGAAGATATAGCCGGTTATACGGTTATTGGTGAGTTGGGTCTGGACGGAGCTGTTTTGCCGGTCAACGGGGTTTTACCTGTGGCTTTGCATGCCAGTCGTCACGATATGGGGCTTATTTGCCCGCAACAGCAAGGTAGTGAGGCTGTCTGGGCCGGCTTAAAGGATATAGTGGCGACGCCCAGTTTGTTGGCTTTAATAAATCATTTTAAGGGTGTACAACAATTACCGCCACCGGTTGCCAAACAAAAAAAGAGCAAAACATCAGATTTGGATATGGCAGATGTTAAGGGGCAGGAAACGGCAAAACGGGCTTTGGAAATTGCAGCGGCAGGTATGCATAATCTGTTAATGGTGGGTACTCCGGGGGCCGGAAAATCAATGTTAGCCTCTCGTCTGGTAACGATTTTACCGCCATTGACAACCGAAGAAGCTCTGGAAACGTGTATGATTCATTCTATCGCCGGAGAGCTTAAAAACGGCGAATTGAGTTTTGACCGCCCGTATCGCGATCCGCATCACAGTGCCTCAACTCCGGCTCTGGTCGGCGGTGGACGTAGCGGCGTTCCGGGAGAAATTTCGCTGGCTCATAACGGGGTGTTGTTTTTAGATGAATTACCCGAATTTAATCGGGCTACCCTAGAGGCTTTACGTCAGCCGATAGAAACCGGATATGTAACGATTTCGCGTGTGAACTGCCATTGTCGGTATCCGGCAAATTTTCAGCTGATTGCGGCAATGAACCCTTGTCGTTGCGGATACCTCGGCAATCAGGGAATGGAGTGTTCACGCGCCCCGAGGTGTGCCGAAGAATATCAATCTAAAATTTCCGGTCCGTTATTGGACAGGTTTGATATTCATATTCAGGTACCGCCGGTTAGCCCTTGGGATATGGCAGATATCAAAAAAGGTGAAAGTTCGGCGCAAATCAGAGAAAGAGTTATGACCGCCCGCAAAATTCAACAGGAGAGATTTGCGGCTCTGGGATGTCCGCACTTGCGGGTAAATTCGCAGCTGAAAGGTGATTTACTTGATGCCGCGGTAGAGCTTGAGAGTGATGCTAAAGATTTGTTGGTAACCTTTGCCGATAAAAAGAAAATGTCGGCAAGGGCATATCATCGTACCTTAAAATTGGCGAGAACAATTGCAGACTTGCAAAATCAAAAAAATGTGTCTAAAGTACATATAGCAGAGGCGTTGTCATACAGATATGTTATGCCGTCAAAACAGGTTTAGGAGGAATATAATGAAAAAGTATGGAAAAATATTTTATATACTGGCCGCCGTTATCGGCGTGAGTGCCCTAACGATAGGAAATTCCAATGCCGGATACGGTAACGGACGTAATGATGCGGCTCAGCATTTTGATAGCGATAAAGACGGAAGCCTATTTCCGGGGGGCGATTGTCCTAATTGCGGGAAAAATAAAAATGACAGAGATGGTAGCCTTTTCCCGGGAGGAGCTTGCAAAAATTGTACGAAAGACGGTAGCCTTTTCCCAGGAACTTGTCAAAAATGCGAGGTAAAACAGAGAAATATTCGTAACTATATTCCTTATACACCGATTGTTTATGAAGCAGTGGCGCGTAATTGTTGCCAAATGGCCCCGATATCTTTATCGCACGTTGATTTCCGTATTAAACGCGGCGATCTTAATAATTATTCCGAAAAACTCGGTAATTATCGGTTTCGTATTTTCGGCTGTCGGCGTTATGATAAAGAAGCCATGCTGAATAAGGGGCGTATTTGGGAGAAAAATATAGACTTTAACGATGTCTTTAGAGAAACGGTAAAAGATTGCTATAAAGTTGTTGATATGCCGCAGGATTTATGCTTGCGTAATGCCAATGTAGAATTGCCGGAATATGTGCTTACGGCTGAAATAACCGACTATTTTATGAACTTGTGCGATCAATATGATTGGGATCAGGCGCAAAAGAAAAACGCGCGCGACGGAAGTTCGGAAATTACCGTTGTTTGGCGTTTAATGAACCTGACACAAAACAATATTTACTGGAAAGGTGAAACGACCGGCTACGGCGAACTTTACGAGGGTGAAACCGATGGTGAAATGAAACTTATTGAGCGTGCTTTTGCCGATGCCGTAAGTAACTTACGCAATATGCCGGGATTTGAAGACCAGCTTATGACACAGGTTGCTCCGGAGCAGCTTGTGGCAGAAAGAGAGGCTTTGGTAGAGGAAGAAAGACTGCTTAACCCGTTGAAATGCGGTTTCCGTAATGAATATGAAACGGTTAAAAATTGCGAAGTCAGTCGTCCGGGGGTAGATATAAGCAGATGTCGTCCTCAGGTATCTCCTTGTCGTCCTCAGGTATCTCCTTGTCGTCCGACTGTTGTTCAAAGCGCTTTAGGCCCTGATGACAGTGTAAGATATGAAGTAGTTGGCGGAACCGGAGAAGGTTGTGCCGCAATTCAAGAAGCCGGAAGTTGCGATTCGCAAAATATTTATGATCCGGCAGGCTGTTCCGTTGTTTATGAAGACGGCGGTGTTGTAGCCGATGGCGGTGTAGTAGAAATTCCGGTACAGGAAGAAATTGTTGAAAGTTATGATGTTATCAGCTCTTGTATTAATGAAGACGGTTCTATTCGGGAAGACGGTAATTGTACGGTTGTAGACGATACATGGGTAGATACGGGTGATGTTCAATCTTTGGATAGTTTTTGCGTGGTAGATGCCAATCCTTGTAATGCGCTGACACCTGAAACGATTTATCGTATGCGTTCCTCGGTTGTTCAAATAGAAAGTCCGAACGGACGTAAAGGCGCCGGCTTGCTGATTTCGGATAGGTTTATCCTGACTTCGGGTGATTTGGTAGATAAAACCAATAATACCTATAAAATCAAGACTGTTCGCAATGATGAAATGTCTGCTCGTGCCGTTCGTATTAATCCAAGCAAAAATACAGCGCTGATGATGTTGGATAAAAGTACCGAATACACGCCGCTGGCCTTAAATCTTCGTTATCCGGAAGTAGGGCATAACGGGTATATGACTTTGGGTATGCTTGACGTAAAAGATTTCAAAGACGGTGAAGATTATTTGGAAAATAGCGCACGAGTAGAGGGGTATCATTACACTACCGATCGCGGTGCCGAAATTTTGGTAAATACCTTTATCCAAAATGTTACCGTTGGTGGCGCATTATTTAACAAAGAGTGTATGGTGAGCGGTATGGCTCACTCCGGCATCAGAACAAATGACGGATTAGATTTGTTTATTCCGACAGAAACGGCTTTACGGAGTTTAGGCATTAATATCTGCGGCCACGAATATGTGGAAGAAAGTCCATGGCAGCAAACGGTTTATAAACCGGTTACGCAGCAGATTAAACAAGTGCAGAAAGCACCGGAAGCTATGGCTCCGAAAGACAGAAAATAAAACCTGAAAACAGCCCCCTCAAGGGGCTGTTTTTTTTAGTTAAGTATTGACGAATATATTTTAGTTGATATAGAATAAACAAAACAAAAATGGAGATGATTATGATAAATATCAAAGAAAACGGACGCTCAATGATAGAAATGATTGGTGTTTTGGCCATTGTCGGAGTGTTGTCTGTCGGGGGGTTCGCCGTAGTTAATCAGGCGTTATCGGCGCATCGTATAACATCTTTTATTGCCGATACGGCAGATGTAGCACGTCAGGCACGAAAATTATCCTGTCAGTATGAAGACGCTTATAATGACAAAGGCTCGTATTCTCTCTTCTTATACAAATCAAATGCCTATCCGGAAAATTTTGAATACGATTCTACCAATAACCGGTTTATCGGAATTTTAGATTCTACCTATAAAATAGACGGTACCGGCAAGGATGGATTTGTCATAACTGTTGGCAATCTTTCGGAAGAACTGTGTATTAAACTATCAACATCAAGGTGGGGAACAATCGGTTCGTCAGGTTTTGAAAGTCTGCAGATAAATACGGGTAGCGTACAGGACTATAAAGACGTAAAATCGGTTGCTGCCGCGGCTTCAGAATGTGTGGCTAATAACAACACCGTTAAGCTGTCTTATAAAGGTTGTTGGTAAGTATAAGCAAAATTAAATCTAAACAAATATGGAGATTAAGATGAATAAAATTATGCAGAGCGGTCGTTCTATGATGGAGATGCTGGGCGTGTTGGCAATTATCGGTGTGTTATCGGTTGGTGGCTTCAGTATGGTCGGTAAAATGCAGACTTCACACATTTCTACCAGAATACAGGATGAAATAACTTCTTTGGCCTCTAAAGCGCGTATGTTTGCCCGAGATTATGAAGGAAATGATATCAATATGACAGCCGAAATGGTTAAAGCAAAGTCCTATCCGGATACATTAACGTTATACGACAAAAAATTAACGGGGACGGATGATGTAAAATATACGGTAAATTATGCAAAATTAAGCGGAAACGGTGATTTGTTTGAAATAAAAGTAGAAGGCGTATCCGAAGATGTTTGTATGCAGTTGGCTACCGTAAATTGGGGTTCGGTTTCTTCCAGCGGAGTACGTCAGGTTAAAATCGGTAATACGGCATCTCAAGGTGGAGTTTTTAGCATATCTTCGGCATCAAGCAGTTGTGCAAGCAGTAACAATACCAGACCGGACATTACCTTTTACTTTAGATAATGAGGAAAAATTATTATGCTGAAAATTAAACATATTTCCATTGATTCACTTGGCGAAAATCAGGCTTATATCAATAGAAATTGTGCCGAATACCGCATTGATGAAATAGACAGTCTGCTTCGTTTGGAGATTCTGGGTGAAAACAAGTCGGTCTATGCTTTTTTGCAAAAGGCGGATGACAGTCTGGTTGCGCCGGATGAAATCGGGTTAAATGACGAAGCCTTTAATGCACTTAATTTGCCTCAAGGAAGTATGGTTAGCGTAATTCCGGCTTCACAACCTTTGAGCTTACGCGCCTTGGAGCATAAGTTAAACGGAGAAGTTTTGAGTTCCGGTGAATATACTGCCATTTTTGAAGATATTGCTAACGGACGATACGCCAAAACGGATATGGCGGCATTTTTGGTTGCCTGTGGAGCAAATATGGCGGCAACCGAACTTGTTTCTATGACGGAAACATTAATGGCGGATAGGGTGCTTTATTGGCATACCGAGAAACCGCTGGTCAATCAATATAGTTTTGGCGGTATTCCGGCAAATAAAACCGATTTAATCGTTATGTCTATTGTGGCGGCTTATGGCTTGCCTGTCGCTATGCCTTGTACGCATTCCCGTATTTCCGTTGCCGGTACTGCCGATACAACAGGCTGTTTTGCGGAGCTTAATCTTTCGGCAAAAGAATTTCAAAAACAAATTTATTCCGATGGGGCTGCCGTAGTTTGTTATGATGCGCTTTATCACTCCGAAAGCGGACGATTACTGCATAATCTCCGTAACCGGATGGAGATTAAACAAAATGAATTGATTGCGGCCTCTATTCTGGCTATGATGTTATCGGTTGGTGTTTGTAATTTTGTTTTGGATATTCCTGTTGGTAAATATGCCCGCGTTAATACGGCAAACGAGGCAATGCGTCTGAAAAAGCAGATAGAGTATGTCGGAGATGTTTTGGGAATCAGCGTTGATGTGGTGATAAGTGACGGTAGCGAGCCGATAGGAAACGGAATCGGCGCCGTTTTAGAAGCTCAAGATGTGCTGAAAGTGTTGCAAAATGATCCGGCTGCTCCGCGTGATTTACGGGAAAAATCTTTGTATTTGGCAGGACGCGTATTAGAATTTGATGCTAAATTGCGCGGTGGTTTGGGCTACGATTTGGCAAACGAAATCTTAACAGACGGACGGGCTTTGAAAAAGTTTGAACAAATTAGGGAAAAGCAAGGTAAAAAAACGCTTCCGCCGTTGGGAGATTATGTTCGTGATGTTGTCAGCTCGTATGACGGCGTGGTAGAAAGTATTAACACCGAAGTTTTAAGCCGTATAGGTACTTATGCCGGAGCAACTCAATCTATAGGGTCCGGAGTTTATCTGCATAAAAAGGTTGGCGACAAAGTTAAAAGCGGTGATATAATTTATACGGTGTACTCGTGTAACGCTACGGATTTTGATTTTGTAAGCTCGCTGATAGAAAGTAATAACGGCTATAATATTGTTGCCGAGTAGCCTTTTTTGTTTTTATAAAATTTTTTAATTATCGCTCTTGCATAGTCAGATTTGACTCCCTATATACACTTTTAGAAAAGTTAATAGGAGGAAAAATTATGAGTAATAAAGTTATTGGTATTGACCTTGGTACAACAAACTCATGCTTTGCCGTTATGGATGGTAAAGATGCTAAAGTTTTGGAAAATTCCGAGGGTGCAAGAACAACCCCTTCAATGGTTGCTTTTACGGATACGGAACGTCTGGTCGGTTATCCGGCTAAAAGACAGGCCGTTACCAATCCGGAAAATACCCTGTTTGCCATTAAAAGATTAATCGGTCGCCGTTATGATTCGGCAGAAGTTGCAAAATTTAAGGAACATTCTCCTTTCAAAATCGTATCCGGAGATAATGGAGATGCTTGGGTTGATGTTAAAAATCAAAAATATGCACCGTCCCAGATTTCGGCCATTGTTTTGCAAAAAATTAAAGAATATGCCGAGAGTTATTTAGGCGAAAAAGTTGAAAAGGCCGTTATTACCGTACCGGCATATTTTAACGATTCACAACGTCAGGCAACAAAAGATGCCGGTAAAATTGCCGGTTTGGAAGTTTTGCGTATTATAAACGAGCCGACAGCTGCCGCTTTGGCTTATGGTATGGATAAACAATCTGCCGGTACAATAGTTGTGTACGATTTGGGTGGTGGTACGTTTGATGTTTCCATTTTGGAAATCGGTGACGGTGTGTTTGAAGTAAAAGCTACCAACGGTGATACATTCCTTGGTGGTGAAGATTTTGATCAACGCATTGTAAATTATTTGGCAGATGAGTTCAAAAAAGAAAATAATATTGATTTGCGTACGGATAGACTGGCTTTACAACGCTTGAAAGAAGCCGCCGAAAAGGCTAAAATTGAATTATCTTCAACAACGCAAACCGAAATTAATTTGCCGTTTATTACAGCTGATATGAGTTCCGGTTCTCCGATTCCAAAGCACCTGAATATGAAACTTACTCGTGCTAAATTAGAATCATTGGTAGAAGATTTAATTGAAAAAACCGCCATTCCTTGTCAGAAGGCTTTGGCAGATGCCGGTTTGAAAGCCAGTGACATTAGCGAAGTTATTTTGGTCGGCGGTATGACCCGTATGCCGAAAGTTCAAGAAAAAGTTAAGGAAATCTTTGGCAAAGAACCGCATAAAGGTGTAAATCCTGATGAAGTTGTAGCCGTTGGTGCTGCTATTCAAGGCGGTGTTTTAATGGGTGATGTTAAAGATGTCTTATTGCTTGATGTTACTCCGCTGTCTTTGGGTATTGAAACATTGGGTGGCGTATTTACCCGTTTGATTGATCGTAACACCACGATTCCAACTCGTAAATCACAGGTGTTCTCAACTGCCGAAGACGGACAGACAGCCGTAACAATTCGTGTATTCCAGGGCGAACGTGAAATTGCGGCACATAACAAATTGTTAGGTCAGTTTGATTTGGTAGGTATTCCGCCGTCACCACGCGGTATGCCGCAAATTGAAGTAACGTTTGATATTGATGCTAACGGTATAGTTAATGTTTCGGCTAAAGATAAGGCTACCAATAAGGAACAGGCTATTCGTATTCAGGCTTCCGGTGGCTTGTCAGAATCCGAAATTAACCAGATGGTTAAAGATGCCGAGGCTAATGCCGAGGCCGATAAGCAGAAAAAAGAGCTGGTTGAAGCTCGTAATCGTGCCGAAGGTTTGGTTCACGAAGTTGAAAAGAATCTGAAAGAATTTGGCGATAAGGTTGCCGAAGCTGATAAAAACAGCATTACTGCCGCAGTTGATGCCGTTAAAGCAAGTTTGGAAAAAGAGGATTTGGAAGATATCAAATCTAAAACCGATGCTTTAATGCAGGCTTCTATGAAACTGGGCGAAGCAATGTATAAGTCACAACAGGCTTCGGGGGCTCAAGGTGCAGCGCAAGGTGCCGATGCCGGTGCTTCTGCCGAAAAGCCGAAAGACGACAATGTTGTTGACGCCGATTTTGAAGAAGTTAAGTAATTTCTCAACGGATAAAAAACTCCCTGCTTTACAGAGCGGGGAGTTTTTTTGGTAAGTAAATATAAAAAGTCGTTGATTAAGCAGTTTAACTCTTGCATTTACCCGATAAAAACTCTAAATACATAATATCACGATTTTTAGAGGAATACTATGGAAACGGAATACTACGATTTATTAGAAGTCAGTCCTGATGCCGGACAAGATGAAATTAAAAAAGCCTTTCGCAAACAGGCAATGAAATATCATCCGGATCGTAACCCGGGGGATAAAGAAGCCGAACAAAAATTTAAGAAAATTAATGAAGCGTATGAAGTATTAAAAGATGAACAAAAGCGCGCAGCCTATGATCGTTATGGTAAAAATGCCTTTAACGGCGGTGGTATGGGCGGTGGTAACCCGTTTGGCGGATTTGATTTTGCCGGCGGTGGATTTGCCGATGTCTTTAATGATATTTTTTCCGAATTTGTCGGAGGCGGTAGCGGACGACAACGCTCTTATCAGCAACGTGGTAGCGATTTACGTTATAATCTGAATATTTCGTTGGAGAAGGCTTTTAACGGTACGGAAGAAGAAATTGTAATTCCGACCACGCAGACTTGTGAAAAATGTCATGGACATGGCACTAAAGACGGTAAAGAACCTGACGTCTGCCCGACTTGTAAGGGTAGCGGTAAGGTTAGAACTCAACAAGGCGGATTTTTTGTATTTGAAACAGCTTGTCCGCAATGTCGCGGTTCTGGGCGTGTTGTTAAAGAAGCCTGTCCTGATTGTCGTGGGGCAGGGCAAACGAAAATCAATAAAAAACTGCGCATAAAAATTAAGGCCGGAACGGAAAGCAATATGCGTATTCGGGTAGCCGGTGAGGGTATGGCAGGTTTGCATGGTGGCGAAAACGGTGATTTATATGTCGGAATTATAGTTGAACCGCATAAGCTGTACGAGCGTCAGGGCGATGATTTATATACGGCTGTTCCTATTTCCGTATCTTGTGCAGTGCTGGGCGGATCGGTAGAGATTCCGGGTATTGACGGACAAAAGGTTAAAGTAGATATTCCTGCAGGTACGCAGAATGATACTCTGCTCAAGGTAAAAGGTGAGGGTATGCACCTGTATGATTCGGAAAAACGCGGTGATTTATATGTAAGTACCAAAGTTATTATACCGACTAAATTAACCGCCAAACAAAAAGAGCTTATGGAGGCTTTTCGTGCAGAAAGCA
This sequence comes from uncultured Azospirillaceae bacterium, assembly GCA_964408115.1. GTDB lineage: Bacteria > Pseudomonadota > Alphaproteobacteria > RF32 > CAG-239 > RUG410. Next base: position 4,938 of record CAYOYE010000003.1, on the reverse strand, counting down.
AGGACGAAACCTGTCAGCCGGAAATAAAGGGATTTTTTGATAAGATAAAAGATTTATTTCAAGCGTAAATCTTAAAGGGCGGCAACAAGGTAAAGTTGTCGCTTTTTATTTTGTGCGTGCCAACGTTACGGAATATATAGCGCTTGCGCCGGCTTTTTGCAAAACTTTGGCGCATTCACGCAAAGTAGAGCCGGTTGTTGAAACATCATCAATTAAGACTACACTCTTACCTTTGATATTTTGAGGCAACTTAACCGCAAAGGCCGAGCTTAAATTTTTGCGGCGGGCAACTCCCGAAAGTTCAACTTGCGGAATGGTGTTTCTAGTGCGGATTAAGGCTGTTCTGTCTACCGGTATATGCGTTATCTCCGCCAGTTTGTTAGTTAGAAGCGCAGCCTGATTATATCGGCGTTTCATAAGACGGATTCGGTGCATAGGTACGGCCAGCAGAATATCGGGATTTTCTTTCCAGATATCGCGTCCGGCAGAATACAATAAATTAGCCAATGTTTGTGCGGACATTGTTTTATCGCGAAACTTAAAGTCCAGTATTATCTTTTTGGAAAAATCATCATAAATATAGGCAGAACGTTGCATTGTAAATAAAGGCTTTTTTTCGCGTAGGCAGGTTGCACACAAGTATTTTTTACCTGCCGTAAGTCCGCTGCTGTTTGTAAGAGGTCTGCCGCATCTTTGACAAAGCGGTTCACTGATAAACTTTATTTTATTGAAACACTCGGCGCATAATCCGTTTTGTTCGCTCAAAATTTTGCCGCAACTTATGCAGCGTGGAGGTATTAAAAAGTTGAGAATAGTTTGCCAAAATCCCATTTTTTAATCTGCTAAGTGTAGCTCCTTTAGTGTATGATGAACTTTACCGATACTGTCAACTACAATCATACCGGCATCACGCATCATTTTCTTTTTATCTTGAACGGTTATTTTGCCGTTGGTGATAATATCGCCGGCATAACCGACACTATGTCCGAAAGGTAGTGTTTCGCCGGCAACTACGGCGATAACCGGTTTTTTGGCGGCAGATTTACTGTATTCGTCAGCGGCAGCCTGTTCATATAGGTTATCGGCTTTACCGACTAAAATTACGGCTTTTGTTTCATCATCATTCATAAAACGGCGTATCGGTTCTCTATAATCCGTCCCGATAACCATATCATCACCCAAGCCGATAACCGTAGATTGTCCTAACCCTGCCATATTAGCCTCTATTACGGCCTCGTATGTGAGAGTAGATGCGCGTGAAACAATCCCGATACAGCCCTTGTGATGGATATTTTCCGGAAAAATACCTAATCTGGCCTCCTGCGGTGTTATCAACCCCGGAGTATTCGGACCAATCATTATGGTTTTTGCCCCGTTCAGCATGGCTTTTATTTCCAACATATCGTGAACGGGAACACCTTGCGCAATGGAAACAATCAACGGTACTTCGGCTTCTATTGCTTCACGCGCGGCCTTTTTTACGGCCATTGCCGGTACAAACAAAACACTGGCATCAAAATCAACCGACTGCATAGCCTGACGCACATTGTCAAAAACAGGTAACCCCAGATGTTCTTCGCCGTAATGATGCGGAGATGTGCCGGCTACGACCTTTGTACCGCAATCAAGCGAACGTTTGGCGTGAAATGAAGCCTGCGTTCCGGTAATACCCTGAATTAAAACTCTTGTATTTTTATCGGCAAAGATGGACATTAGTCATTCACCTCCATACGCGCAATTAATTTATCTATGGCATCACCGGTATTAGCGGCAAAGACCAAAGGTAAATTTGATTGTTGTAACATCATTTCGGCTTCATCTTTATTAGTTCCTTCAAGCCGAATAATCATCGGCATATTTAACCCGATTTCTTTTGTGGCGGCAAGTATACCGTCTGCCACCAGATTACACCGCAAAAATCCGCCGATAATGTCTATTAGGATACCCTCAACTCGTGGATTTGTCATAATTATCTTGATCCCCTCGGCAATTTTATCTTTATCAACGCCGCCTTTTACGTTAAGGGAACAGGCTAAAGCATAATTTTTGGAATTTATAAGATCCATTGCTTCCAGTGCTAAACCGCTTCCGTTGACAATGCAGCCGATATTTCCGTCAAATTCATTATATTGAAAGCCGCATTTGTTGGCGCGTAAAGTACGCTCGTCAGTTTCAAAATCGTCATACATACGCCGAATATCGGTGTGGCGAGCCAACGCATTATCATCAAAACTTATTTTGGCATCAAGTGCAACCAGCGATTTATCGCGCAACACACCGATCGGGTTAATTTCTATCATTTGCATATCAAGCTCAACAAACATTTTATGAAGATTATCAACCAGTTCTTTAATGTTTGTACGATATGAATTGTCTAAAGATAAAAAGGCTAAAATATCTGCCAACTGTTCATCACTCAGGCTTTGTCGGTTTTGCAGATTAATTCGTAAAATATTGTCCTGTTGGTTTAGGGCAATATCTTGAATATTGCGGTTTATAACATCGGAAATAAGCAGAGTAATAGCCGGTAGAGAGCTGTTTATAATCATACCGATATAAAAAGTTTTGCGCACTTTTTTAAATGCTTCAACATATACCTTATTGACTAAACGCCCTTTAGGCCCTGTTTGTTCCGTAACCAGCGTATTGTTAAGCATTTGCGATGTTTCGTACGGTACATTTGACACTTTGGTAATTAACCTAATGCCGCCCTTGTGTCCGGCCTCATGTCCGATGAAATGACCGGTAGCTCTTGCTCCGGATTGAATTTGTGCCTTCAGCATCCATGGCCCGCGTACGGTCAGATTTTGGGCTACGCGCTTTGCCTCACCGGGAGTATAAGCTATACCACCCTGAGGCGTGGCAATACCATAGTCGGATAAGATTTTTTTCGCCTGGTATTCGTGGATGTTCATTTTTGCCCCTATATTGCATCGGCATACAGCCTTATTTTTTCAACCATAGACATCATACCGTTACGGCGGCTAGGTGTCAGATTTTCTTCTAATCCGAGTTTAGCAAAAATTTTTATAACATCAATACTTTTTATTTCTGCCGGTGTTTTATTGTTATAAATCATCAAAACAATGGCTATAATTCCCTTTACGAGAATCGCGTCACTATCACCGCGGAAGCAGATTTTTCCATCGGTTACCTTTGGTACTAACCAAACCTGCGACTGACAACCGTGAACTTTCCAATCGTCTGTTTTAAAACTTTCATCAAGCGGCTCAAGTTTATGACCTAAATCAATAACATACTGATACTTTTCTTCCCAACCGTCCAAAAACGAAAAATTATCAATCAGTTCATCTATTGTCATTATAGCAGCTCCAACATTTCTTTAGCTTCCGGTGTCAACCTTTCCGGAGTCCACGCCGGTTCCCACACGAGTTTAACCTCTGTTTTTCCGACACCGTCAGTAGTGGCAACCGCATCTGCAACCTGTTGCGGTAAAATGCCGGCAATCGGGCAGGTTGGCGCGGTTAATGTCATTTCAATATATAAATCACCGTTATCCTGCTGGTCTATTTTATAAATAAGTCCCATATCATAAACGTTTATCGGTATTTCCGGATCTGATACGGTTCGGATTTTTTCTACAATATCAAACATTTTGGCCTTAACCGTACCGCTTTTCAGCTCACTACCGGCAAACGCACTAAAATCTGTCAGGGGTTTTGTGTCCTCTGATTTTGTATCGGTAACTTCATCATCAATACTCATTGCCTGCAATAATCTGCTTTCCGTAGCACCGATAGCCGAATTTTCCTTATTTTCCGTATTTTCGCTATTCATTAGTTCTCTCTGAAAAATTTTTCTGCTTTTAATAACGCCGCAACTAACGCATCTATATCTTCTTTGCAGGAATATAAGCCGATAGAGGCGCGTGCCAGAGAGGTATAGCCCATTCGGTTTACAATCGGTTGCGCACAGTGATGACCTGTCCGAACGGCAACATTTTCTTTGTTGAGAACAAAGGCTAAATCCTGCGGATGAATATTGCGTACGGCAAAAGAAAATACACCGCCTTTAGGAGCTGCCGTCCCGATAATTTTTAAGTCAGGTACTTTTTTTAGATTTTCCAGCGTATATTCTACCAATTCATGCTCATGCGCTTCTATGTTTTCCAAGCCGAGTTTCGTCATAAAGCAAAGAGCTTCGCCCATACCGATTGCTTGCACCGAGGCCGGCGTACCGGCTTCAAAACGTGCCGGAATCTCCGTAAATGTGGTTTTTTCAAAGGTTACGTTTTCTATCATATCTCCGCCAAACTGATAAGGCGACATATTTTGTAAAATATCGGCTTTACCGTATAAAACCCCGACACCCGTAGGCCCGTAAACTTTATGTGAAGAAAAAGCCAGAAAATCACAGCCGATACTTTGCACGTCAATTTTATGATGTACGGCAAATTGGCAGGCATCAATTAATACCAAAGCCCCCTTTTTATGCGCCGCGGCAGTAATCTCGTTAATCGGAAACAAAGTACCCAAGACATTAGACATAGCGGTTACGGCAACTATTTTGGTTTTTTCCGACAGTTTTTCCGTAAAGTCGGTAAAATCAAATCCTCCGTTGTCGGTTACTTTAGATACCACCAGTTTAGCACCGGTTTTCAAGCAAATTTGTTGCCATGGAACTAAATTTGCATGATGTTCGGCTTCCGAAATTAAAACTTCATCACCGTTACCAAGGTTATCGCAGCCCCATGATGACGCTACCAGATTTATGGATTCGGTTGCATTGCGCGTAAATACTATTTCGCGGGATTCTTTGGCATTAATAAAATTTTTGACGATTGTGCGGGCTTTTTCAAATTCTTCCGTAATTCTTTCGGCAAAGTAATAAGCTCCGCGATGAGGGTTAGCATAGCTTTCCGAATATATTTCCGCCATTTTGTTTATGACGCATAAGGGCTTTTGTGCTGAAGCGGAT
>CAYOYE010000002.1:0-22715 GCA_964408115.1 uncultured Azospirillaceae bacterium | reverse complement strand
ATATGAAAAAAGAGGAAATATAACTTTCCTCTTTTGTGATTGGTTGCGGGGGAAGGATTTGAACCAACGACCTTCAGGTTATGAGCCTGACGAGCTACCGGGCTGCTCTACCCCGCGATGATTATGTTGTGTAAATAAGCCTTTTTATATCATTTGTCAAGCATATTTTTAAAAAAAAATCAGTCACCTCAAAACTAAACGCCCAATTTAGCCTTTGGCAGGCATTGTAAAATAGCCGTTTTTTTGCTATATTCAATTAATTTCACATCAAATTAACCGTTTCAGACTTCTTCATTTTCGGTCAGTTGCCGCATAACTTCGTTATAATCAAATTTTCCGGTTCCCGTCAGCGGAGGATTTTGCATATACACTTTTTGTTTAGGTATCCACAATTCGCTCACTCCGACATTGCGAAAATACTGTTTCACCGCATCCAAATCAGCACTTTGTTCCGAAGTTACGAACACCAGTTTTTCACCTTTTTTTTCATCATCAAAAGCCAATACGCCTTGTTTGGCATCCGGATACATACGTTCCAAAATTTGTTCCACTGCGCTTAATGAAACCATCTCACCGGCAATTTTAGCAAAACGCTTTGCCCGTCCTTGAATTGCAATAAATCCCTCATCATCAACCGTTACAATATCGCCGGTATCATACCACTTATCTGCAGGTTGCAAAATCCTCGGAGCATCATGCTTAATATATCCGAGCATCACATTATCGCCACGCAACAAAAGTCGTCCACCGTTTGCAATACCTTTTTCGGCTTGCAGTTTATAGTGGATTCCGGGTAAAAAACGTCCGACCGTATGTTCTTTATAAAACATCGGCGTATTTACGGAAATAACCGGAGCTGTTTCCGTTGCTCCATACCCCTCAAAAATACGCACCCCGAATTTTTTCATCCATAACTCTGCCGTTCGTTCTTTTAATTTTTCACCACCGGCAACGGCAAAACGAATAGGGAAGAAATCATACGAATGAGCCATTCGCCCGTATCCGTATAAAAACGTATCCGTACCACACACCACCGTAGCCTGCAAATCATAGGCGACCTCCGGAATAATGCGATAATGCAGCGGAGAAGGATAAAAGCAGGTTTTTACTCCGTTTAACAACGGCAAAATCGTACCTACCGTTAAACCAAACGAATGGAACATAGGCAGGGCATTCAAAAATACGTCTTTGGAGTTAAACGGCACACTCAAACGCAGTTGTAAAACATTTGCCTGCAAATTTTTATGCGATAACAATACGGCTTTCGGCAATCCCTCGGATCCGGACGTAAACAAAACGACAGCCGGCACATTAACGTCACGCGTTACACGTTCGCGCAACATAAATTTTTTCAGCCCTTTAAGTTTCGTCAACAAAGAAATGTCTGCCGCAAAATCTTCCAAATAAACAATATTTATATGTTCTGCCTGCATACATTCAACTAACCGCTCCAATTTGCCCTGTTCTATAAAGCGGCGTGAAGTTAGGACCGTTTGCAGCTGCATTGTTTCCAAACATGAAGAAAATTGTGCGTTTCCCAGCGAAAAATTAAGCATTACCGGAATTTTAGCCGCACAATGCAAGGCAAAAAAGCTGATTGCACATGCCAAACTATTCGGCAACAACACCCCGATATATTCATCATTGCGGGAGAGTTTTTTCTTATAGGCACATCCTAAAACATACGTTTTCAACAAAAAATTGCCGTACGTCAACGTGTGTTTTGCCATATCCAAAGCAATTTTATGCTTCGTCCCATATAACCTTTCCGCCTGCAATAAACCGTTAAATACCGGCTCATTTTTATCGCTGGTTTCATAAATCATATCGGCCATAATATCGCTCATTTGCAATGATATTAAATTACGTCTTTCGCGAGCGCTTACTTCCTCAAAAGAGCCTATTTTACAAGCCGGCAAAATAAACATCTTAATTTTCGGAAACATTCTGGTTTTAATTAAATCACCCAAATAAGAAAATTTAGAATATTGCGCGCCGTCAATCCGCAAAGGGACAATCGCGGCACCGGTCTTTTGGGCAATCACCCCTGCCCCCTCATAAACTTTCATTAAAGCACCGGTAACGCTTATCCGCCCCTCCGGAAAAATCATTACGGTTTTTCCTTTGTTTACTTCTTCTATCAATGAACGTATAGCCAACGGGCTGGCCGGATTAAGCGGATAAAAATCTACCAAACCGTCAAACAGCCGTACATACCATTTTTTGCCCCACTCGCTATCTATGGCAAAAGTTATCTTGCGTGGCAAAAATGTGGCAATTATAACTCCGTCCAGCAATGAAACGTGATTGGCTATAATCAAGGTTTTAGAACCGGCGTCCTTAAAATTATGCAATCCATGTACTTCCAAACGAAACAGCAAATGCAGTATAAACCCGAAAATAGAACGGATTAAGGCGTCCGGCAACAACTTACAAATATAAAAAGCCACACCGGCACTTATTACGGCAATCAGCAAAAACAAATCCGTAATTTTAAAACCTAAACTTATGAGTAATATGGCAACCAGAGAGATAGCTGCCATACCTAACGCATTAATAATATTATTACCGGCAATCACCGATGCCACATATTTTTTCGGTGCTTTTTTCTGCATTAACGCATTAAGCGGCACAATATACATACCTCCGGTGAAAGCAAACAGAAACAAAAATACGGCCAAACCGAACCCTCTCGGCAACAAAATAAACTCGCTCAAGGTCAACGGATTTTCCGGAGCGTCAAAACCAACCGAAAGTAAATAAACGGCAAACGCGCACACACTCAAACCTACTGCGCTTATCGGCACATACACAATACTTACTTCTCCTTTAAGCAACTTTCCGCAACAAACCGAGCCAACTCCGACGCCCAAAGAAAACAAAACTAAAAATAACGTAACGACACTTTCCTGCGTATTAAAAACCTTACTGCATAAAGGGAAAAGCTCTGCCAAAAAGAACGCCCCTAAAACCCAAAACCAGGTTGCTCCGATAATTGTGCGATACACCACAATATGCGAACGTATCAATGCAATATTTTCCTTAATTTGCCTTTTGATATTAAAATCAACTTTCAAATCAGGCTGAACCCCCGGAGCATCAGGTATTTTCCGTCCGGCGACAACGCCGCCAACCGCACAAAACAATAGCAATATCGTACTTACGCTTATCGGCAAAATCGTTCCCATAACCGAGCCTAAAATAATTGAAATATAGGTACTTGCTTCAACATAAGCATTACCGTCAACCAACTCATCATCATGTAATAATTGTGGCAATAAAGCATATTTTATAGGTCCGAAAAAAGTGGACTGCATCCCCATAAAGAACAGCACGATTATAAGCAAGACCGGACTTTTCAGCATAAACACCGCACCGGCAATCGCCATTAAAGCCAGCTCTATTTCTTTTAAGCGTCGTACCAACACCGCCCGATTGTATTTATCGGCCAAAATGCCGGCTAATGCCGAAAACAAAAAATACGGTAAAATAAATATTCCGGCAATCAAATTAGAATACATACCGACAACTTTGGCATCGGCTACCAACTTAAAAGCCACAAATGTCATCAGGGTATTTTTAAACAAATTATCGTTAAACGCCCCCAAAAACTGCGTAATCAGAAGCGGTACAAACCGTCTGCCTTTCCACAAGTCCCTACTCATTTTTACCTCAATAATTTTCAGTTAAAGTTCCAATTTAAGCCAAAGAACGCTCTATAGTCATTTTCTCCGCGCTGATGATCCGGATTTACCCGTACATCTGTTTCTGCACGCAGACTGATATTTTCGGATATATACTTATTAATATATGCGGCAAATTTATATTCTCGCGCATCCGGTTTCAAACTTGCGCTATATGTATTGCGATATATCGTTTCCGAATAATCATCACGACCACTCGGGAAGTTTACGCTCAAAGTACCTTTTTTAACCCGTAACGGAGAAGATACCTGCAAACCGAAATTAGTAGTTTTGCTCCATTTATAATTAGCATCAAACGCAAAACTTTCGCTTACGATATCCGAAGTTTTCAACAAGTCTGCCGCAAACGACTGTGATTTTGTATATCCTTGGTAATAGCTCCCGACCAGCGACAGTTTCGGTGTAACGTAAATGCTTGCCGAAATGCCGGCATTATAAGTGTTTGTGCCGGATAAATCAAACGCACCGTCTCCGTTCATACCGAGCATAGCATTGTCCTCATACAAAATTCCCGAAGTCAGATTCAAACCCCAGTATTTGCTTTTATGCAGTTGCAGTTCTGCATTCAGAGCGTATGCCTGTTTTTTGAAAGACTTATCGTTAAAAGCGCTGTCGCCGTCATACAAACCGTTCTGTCCCGTAACGGCTTCCAATCTAAAGCCCCAATTTTTGTTCAGCGAAAAAGTATTATGCACTCCGTATGCTGAATTAAACGCCATAAACGGATTTTTCAAATCACCGCCAAAGTAGTTTCCGCTGTCATATTTGGTATTTTCGCTAAAATAAAATCCCGTAACGTTTTTACCGTGTTTATATTCGGAATTAATAAAACCGACCCCACCACCGTTTATATTGGCGGCACTTCCGGCAAAAGATAGGCTTACATCACCTTCGGTTACGGTTTGTACGCCTGTACCGGCAATGTTATATACATCATTTTTCAGCTGTTTATATCCGGAATGTGTCGTTGTGATATAATTGCTTGTTGCCACACCAAACGGGCGGTTATATTTATCATATACCACAATAGTTTCCGGCAAAGCCTTATTCAGCGCCTCTTGAAATACCGAAGTAACCGAGAGATGCGTATTGCTCATATTTAGGCGTCTGCCGTCTGTACTTGTTCCGACTATTGTACTAACCGTACCGTCATTTGAAACGTATGTTGTTACGGCAGCACCTAAATCAAGTAAACCGGCACCATATTTATCTGCCGAATAATCGGATGCGCTTTTATTTGCCGTTGTCAATAACAAATCTATAATTTCTTCTGATGACATATATGAATATGCGCCCTTAATAAAAGCAATACTTCCGGTTACAACCGGCGTAGCCTGTGATGTTCCTGCCATACCGACATAATTTTTGCTGCTGTCCGGCTGACCTGACGAATATATTGCATAAATACTATCATCCGATTTAGCACCACCCGGAGCGGCTATGCAATAGTTTTTGGTAACTCCGCACGCGTTTGAAAATGAAGATAACGAATAATCGGTAACATTCATATTGCTATCCAATTTAACATCTACCGCAACCACAACCATCATCAATAAATCGGAATAAGAGTTAAAACCGTTTAAATCGCCATTTACAAAAGTATCTGTTATCAATTTAATGCCGGAAATATCATCAGGCTGCGAATATCCGTCATTACCTGCAGCCTTCACCCAAATCATACCGTCTTTTTTACCGCTGCTTGTAGTCGTATAGCTGTTAATTGTTTCACGCGCTGCCGCCAACCACCCATAATCCACACTTGCCACACTTGCCATTGAAGCGTTGGATGAAGCAGAAGCTGCAGTTCCTATACTTAAATTAACCGCCGTAACGTTATCATTAATCAATGTCTTTATCGGACTGACTATTGATGCCATCAAATCATAGCGAGCAACATCAATCTCTGCATTTGCAAAAGCAACGCCCATATTTCCGCTGCCGTCAAAATTGGCTGCAATGATACCTGCCACGTTTGAACCGTGCAAAACACTTGAAATATCTGCCAAATCTTTATTATAGTCATTCGGATAAAAGTAATATTGCAACTCATCCCAATCATACCCCAGCGGGTATGTATTTGCCCATCTGTTATAAGGCGAACATTCACCTATTATACTGTCACTTGTGCAGGTAAGTGTTTCCGTACCGTTCTCCTTACCGTTGCTATCCAACAAAACTATTTTTTGCGTGCATACGCCTAACAAACAGCTTGCCTCACCGCTTTTGGCCCAGCAGTTTGTTGTATCACCGTTAGAACATGGACCGTAGTCAAAATTATAGCCGGTAACTTTAGAACCGCCTGATGTTGCAAATTCGCTATGATTACCCCACACACCCGTATCAATTACACCGACTGTAACCTTTTGCAAATCCGTAGCCAAATTACCGTTTTCATCATAGCCTATATGTTGAGCAAAAGCCTTTGCGGCATTAATTCCGCCTAAATAATTAACCGAGTTATTACTACTGAATAACTGACCGCTGTATTCCTTACTACTTTTAAAATATGATTCCGAATATAATGTCTTAATATTACTGTTTAAGTTAAGAACCGTCTCATACTTAACCGTTCCGTCTAGTGAGGTATTTAACGTACCGTTTCCGATAATTGCCGAATCATAATCTGTAGAAGAAGATGATGAATCTCCGTCACCGAGATTATCGCCAAAATCAATATCAAACAACGAAGAACTGCCGTTTCCGCCGCCACCTGAACCGAGGGCGGCAATTCCACCGACACCGGCTCCGACCAGAAGCGTTGCAATTCCATATTTCTTTACTGTTGTTAATATATTGGTTGTGTGCAAATCTTTGGCTTTTTCCATACACTCGGCATATTCGTCCGCTCCGTACTTAACCAGCAGATCATAGGCTTCATCTTCTCCGTTTTCTTTTGCCGAACATAGTGCCGATAAGCCTTCTTCATCTAATGAATCAATATTATATCCCCGAACTAAATATGCCTCTATAATTTCAGGCTTATTATTTACAGCCGCTTTATAAATAGCTTTTTTAATCGGATTATTTATCCTTCTGTTTATCGGTGTTTCCGAAATTTTCATTCCGTCTGCTGCAACGACACCACTCCACAACGTAACACCTAAAGCCAGTGCCACACCAAAACGTAACTTAACCATATCAAAGCCTCATAAAATTGCATATTAGAGTTTATTGTAGCAAAAATATATAAAAAAAAGATTAAAATACCGCGCAAACGTACTATATATAATGATTATAAGTTGACTTTAATAAAAATCGTATGTACCTTTAACCTAATAAAACAAAAGACGGAGAATTTATGAAATACGAAAACTTCAAAACCGATTTGCAATATTTCTTACCCAAACATATAATTACGCGTTTAGTCGGGTTAATTGCCTCTGCCAGACTCGGAAAGTTCACCACTTTTCTAATTACGAAATTTGTAGCATTATACAACATTAATACTGACGAAATGCGTGGAAATATAACAGACTATACGTCTTTTAACGACTTTTTTTCCCGTCCGCTGAAAGAAAACGCCCGCCCGATAGATGAAAATGCCGACAACATAGTTTTTCCGGTAGACGGCACTGTAAGTCAGTTCGGAAAATTAAATAACGATACGTTACTACAGGCAAAAGGCCACTACTATTCTGCCGATATGCTTTTAGGCGGACAAGATGGTGATATTTTTCAAAATGGCGATTTTATAACGATTTATCTTTCCCCTAAAGATTATCATCGTGTTCATATCCCCTTTGCCGGAACTCTTGAAAAAATGACCTATATCCCCGGCGATTTATTTTCCGTCAGTCCGTTTAATGCCGAGCATATACCTGAACTTTTTGCCCGTAATGAACGTGTTGCCTGTATTTTCAACACCGAAATCGGGAAAATGGCCGTAGTTTTTGTTGGTGCAACCATTGTCCGCAGCATTGCCACCTCTTGGGCAGGAACGGTTGCTCCCAATAAGTCCGCCAAAATTCAAACGAGCCTTTATACCGATAATGCGCCGTCTTTTACCAAAGGCGCGGAAATCGGCAAATTTTTTATGGGAAGTACGGTAATTTGCTTATTTGCCAAAGATAAAGTTAATTTTGTAAGTGAACTTTCTGCCGGTCAACCTACCAGAGTAGGACAAAAGATGGCGCAAAAAATTTAAGCGGCAGCCCCATAGTCCATACACAAAAACTCCGTACTTTCGGTAATTGTACCGTAGTTGCGGAGTTTTTCTTACTCGGTGGATTATTCTTACTTTGTAAATGTATTTTTCAAAGAACTCAAATCTTCTTTTACTTTATCGGCTGCAGCTTTTCTTTCGGCTGTTTTAGCGTCACTCTCGGCTTTTTTAGCCTCTACTTTGGCTGCAACTTCCTGCTTTTTGGCTTCTACCTTTGCGGCAGCTTCACTCTTTGCTGTTTCAACACTTGATGTAGCCGTTTCTTTTTGAGTTTCAACCGCATCAATTTTAGCTTGTGCATTTTGTGCTGCCGAAACAAGATCAATCTTTGCATTAGCCGTATTTGCAGCCAAAACTGCAAAAGCAGCGAGAACAATCAACTTTTTCATAAAAAACCTCCGTTTTTATTAAATTAAAACCACATTGAATAATACAACATTATTACGAAAATTCAACATCAAAATCAAAAAAATCGGCAAAAAACAATGCCGGACGTATGTTTTTATCCGGCACTGTAAGATATGTAATTAAAAATCTACAAATCTCGCACAGATGTCCTGCCGATATTCATCGGTCCTGTAACGGTTTGCGAGTGTCCGGCAGGCGTTCTACCGGTTGTCGGCGTGGTATTAGTCGGCGTGGTATTCGTCGGCGAGGTATTCGTCGGCGTAGTATTCGTCGGCGTGGTATTCGTAGGCGTGGTATTCGTCGGCGTGGTATTCGTCGGCGCAGGCTTGCGTTGAAACTCCGGATGTTCAGCATAAAAGTTATCATAGTGCAAACGTCCAAACGCCTTTGGAAAATCAATTTCTTCAACGCCCAGCGACTTCAACATTTCATTAATTTTTTCAAATCTGCTTCTTGCTCCGTCAAATACTTCTTTAATAATAACGTTATCGGCACGTTTTGCACCTTTAGACATCTTATTATTGACGTCACGAGCATCAAGCAAAGCACCGTCCAGCTCTTTTTTGGCTTCGGCCTTGCTCCCCGGCAACATTATTTCAAACAGTCTGCCGATTTGTTCTTCATTCATTGTATGCACCGGCATAGTCAAACCTTCGGCGGCAATCTGCTGTTTTTCTTTATCCGTCAAAGCCGAACTGCCTAAAATATTATTTGCATGTACGGTTTCTTTATAGGCATCAAACAAGCGCCGTAATGCCCGATAAGCGGCAACTTTTTCCACTGCGCCGTCTTCATGATTTACATCGGCCTTATCCAAAATATCGCGCAAGGTACTTTTAAGTTTATTACCGTATCCTTCCGTAAATGACTCATAAAAATGCGCATTTTTCAGGCTGTCAATATAGACCTGTTCGGACGGAGCAACAACTTTACCTTTTTTAATGTTGTCTTTTTCCATCTGCAAGGCCAAACGATAACGAAACTTACTAAAATCTTCGGCACTTAATTTTTTCTTGGCAGCCTCAAGCATACCCTCGGCTTTAGAGCGGTCAAGCCCCATTCCTTTCGGTACAATTCCGTTTTCTGCCAACGCTATACGCCACAGTTTTTTCTCGGCATCAGGCAATCCGTTAGGGAAACTAACGTGCGTAATGCCCAAACCTTTAAACTGTCCGGCCATACCGTTCACAATAGAATCATCAACTTTTTTATGATTCGGTGTTCTATAGGCAAAACGCAAACTTCCGTCTTTTTCTTCTTTCATAAAGATTTTGCAGGAATATGTAAACTTCGGGACTCCGGCTTTATCACGCACTCCGTCTTTTTTGCGGTTATCCGGATCCATTCCGTCATATATAATATATTCCGTCCAACCGCGCCCGAACCAACCGGTATGCTCCTTAAAATAAGAAAATCCCTTTTCCTTACCCAATCCGACTTCAATAAATTCCTCAAACTTAGCCTCGGCATCTTTTATACCTTTTTTCTTCTTACTATTGTTTTTAGGGGCATTTTGAGCCGGAGCCGGAGCCGGAGCCGGAGCATTCGGAGTTGCTACCGCAGCATGATAATCAGCATTACTTTCCGTTTGTAAAACTTCATTATCAGTCGGCAAATCGTATGAAACATCACCGGTAAGTTGTTGTTCTTTACCTTGAGCTTCGTGTTGCAAAACCTCTCGGCGCATATCTTGATGATGAGCTTCCTGCAGACTGTTATCGGTATATTTTTGGCGTTCACGCTCCTGTAGTTCTCTAAACATTGTTTCAAATTTAGCATCTATATCCAACGACCCGTCAAATGAATACGGCAAATCCATATCAAAAACCGACAACCCGTGAGTTTCGCAAAATTCCGTAATTTTAGCTAATTTTTCGCCATTCAGTTTATTTATCGTATCATCACCGACCGCCAACTGTATTTTGAGGTTTTTATTGTTTTCCCCCGGCTTATCATACGGAACGGCAAGCAAGTCAAATTGTTCTCCGTCTGCCAATTTCACTTCCAACGCCAGCTGCTTGGCATTTTTTTCGGGATTTGCCGCCATTTCAAAATATTGCTCCTGCGTCATAACCCCGACCGGCGCATTTTGTTCAACTTCCTTAAATGTAAGTTCGGCATCATCACCGAATTTACGGCTGTTCTCCCGAATTTGATACAACTGGGCAAAGGCTTCACCGTAATTTTCCAGCAAATCATATTCCTGACTGTTTTTTGTCGCCGTTTTTACTATTTCGCCTTGTTTTTCGGATATCCCTGTATAATAGCTGTTTAAATCTTCTTTTACAAAATCGGTATCCTCGGCATCAATAATTTCCGGTAAATTATCTCTCAGTTCTTTCTTTTGTTTTTTAAGCTCATTATAATCATTTTTTTGCAACTTTAGTTCGTTTACAAATTTTTCACGCAACGTTTCTACCGAATATTCTGCCTGAACTACCGGAATTTCGGTATTTTCAAGATAAACATTTACCATATTTTACGCTCCTCCGATTTAATTTGCCCTTATTTTACAATATTTTTTTGCTAACATCAACTTTTTTTTGACAAAATTTTATTTTTTCTCACCCGCAAAAACAATACTTTTGCCAAACCGTAAATCCGCTCGTCAATCTGTTCATAATCGTCCGGAACGGCAATATTTTCATCTTTTCTAACTTCTATGATACACAAGCAATTTTCCGCCGGCCAATCTTTCAAAATAAGTTCCTGCAAAACCTTTTCCGTCAAACCTTTATCGTAAGGGGCGTCAGCAAAAATTACGTTAAATTGTCCTGTTGCCCGCGGCAAAACCGTTGCATTTGCTTTTATTACCGAAATTTTATTTGCTTCACGCGTAAACATTTTAACATTGCGCATTACTGCAGATATATCTTTATCCACCAGCGTAACGCCGGCAAATCCGCGCGAAATTGCCTCTAAACCGAAAGCCCCCGTTCCGGTAAAAATATCGGCAAGCAACAAATCGCCGTAATCGCCACCGAGTTTAGAGGCCAATATATTAAATATAGCCTCACGCGCCCGCTCCGATGTCGGTCTGATATCCCGTCCCTCCGGTGCAAATAACTTTTTACCGCGATACTGTCCCCCGACTATTCTCATAATACGAATTTACTTCCCAGTTGTTCTTTTAACACTTTTTGCGCCACTTCACGCACTTCGCCTTTTTTCAGATTTCCTAGTTGAAACGGTCCGTATGATAACCTGATTAAGCGTGAAACTTCCAGCCCGATTGCTTTCATTACTTTTCGGATTTCTCTGTTTTTACCCTCATTCAGTGTTACCAAAATCCAGCTGTTTGCTCCGCTTTGGTGTTCTATTTCGGCCTTAATTGAGCCGTAATCTACTCCGTCAACCGTTATTCCGTTGACTAAAGACGCCAATTTTGTTTTATCCACATTACCGAACACACGCACTTTATAACGTCTGGACCAGCCGTTTTCCGGCAATTCCAGTTTACGCGAAAGTTCACCGTTATTAGTCAGTAGCAACAGCCCTTCCGAATTTAAATCCAAGCGTCCCACACTGATAACCCTCGGTAAACCGGCGGGTAAATTATCAAAAACCGTTGCCCTGTCTGCCGTATCTTTATGCGTTGTCAACAGACCTACCGGCTTATAATAGAGCCACAGTCTGGTATGTTCTTTTTGCGGTAACTTTTCCCCGTCTAATAAGATTTTTTCATTTCCTTCAACATTAAAAGCCGGAGTTTCTACAATTTCGCCGTTTACGGTAACTCTTTTTTGCTTAATCAGTTCTTCGGCCTGCCGTCTGGAACAAACTCCGCTACGCGCCATAAATTTTGCGATTCTCTCAACCATTTTTTCTTCCTTTTTTCATAAATACGGCTATAATACCATAAAAATATTAAAAATCCACGAAAAAAAGGCACACCATGACGGCAGAAGAATACATGCACATAGCTCTTAATTTAGCCCATCAGGCATCCGCAGAAGACGAAGTTCCGGTTGGTGCGCTAATTGTTGACCCGACAACAGGAGAAATTATCGCTTCTGCTTTCAATCAAAGCGCCCATAATGGCGATTCCACCTGCCACGCCGAAATTATAGCGATTCGGGAAGCCTGTAAAAAATGCCGTACCAACCGCCTCCGTAATTTGGAAATGTATGTAACATTAGAGCCATGCACCATGTGTGCGGCAGCAATTTCTTTTGCCCGCATCAGCAAACTTTATTTTGGCGCAACGGATGAAAAAGGCGGCGCGGTTATAAGCGGCGTGCGTTTTTACACCGCCCCGACCTGCCACCACAAACCCGAGGTTATCTCCGGAATCTGTGCAGACGAATGTTCGCAAATTCTCAAAGATTTTTTCCGCGCCAAACGTAAATAATCGCCTAATAAAGCCGTAAAATATAAAAAACGCTTCATACGTCATAAGTATAAAGCGTTGAATTTTTGTGCAATATTTTGCTTTTAATAGCGGAAATAATAGCGCGCACCCAGTGTAAATTCTTTAGCATTACTGAAAGCATCACCGTCAACCAGCGAATATCTGAACATAGCTCTAAAGCCCCACTCCGGCACCGGATTGATTTCTCCGCCGACACCAAAACGCAAGGCATTGGCTTTATCATTATCTGCCACCCCGTTGTATTTCAACTTTGTAGAAAGTCTACCATATCCGACCGAAAACAGAATAGCCGATTCCGGTAAAGAATAAGCATTAAATAGAACATCTGCCCCATATCCATAGATACGCCCACGCGTAACCGTATTGCCTATGGTATTTTTTTCGCGCATGGAACGCTCGGCAAAGGCTTCTATTGAAGCAATATCAACAAATCTTACACCGGCAACGAAACTACCCAAATTATAATTATCCGGCATAACGTCTTTAACGTTCGGTGTCATATTCACATAATCTGCACCGATATACGGCAAATATTCTCCGGCACTTGCCAAAGAGGTTGACAACAGAGCCGCCCCTAACGAAGCAACAAATAAACTTTTTTTCATAGCTTTAACTCCCAAAAAAATTATAACATATTCGTATATTTAGCAGATAAATTATGACTGTTTGGTTAACAAAACAATTTTTTTGCGGTTTTATTTTTTTGTATTTACATAGCAAAAAAGCCTCACGACTAAACTATCGTAAGGCTTTTTCCTTAATGGTAGGGCCGGAGAGAATCGAACTCTCAAGACATTGCTGCCACCAGATTTTGAGTCTGGCGCGTCTACCAATTCCGCCACAACCCCATTAACGTTGCAGATATGTTGTTACTATATTTATTTCTAATAGTCAATACTTTTTTTTAATTTTATGGGTAACTTTCCGTATTCTGCCGAAGACGCAAGAAAAAAGGGAGAAAACACCGAGCTTTCTCCCACTTTTTCACCCTAATTTGCAATTATAAAAGAAATTTAATAAGATGATAAAAAACATTACCGATAAAATTCTTCTATATTCGTTCAAATTAGGGTCTATCGCTCCGGAATAAATGCAACCTTACGCATTTATTTCCGGTAACCGACGGTCCAGACCGGCAATTTTGAATTTAACTGCTTAAAAACTAGATCACCTCATCATGAACACCTTATATTTATGCCGTTAACCTTGTTTTTCAAGCAGGCTAAAACCTATTATCTATAAAAAAACGCCTGCCCTGTAAAAGGCAAGCGTTTATTCTTTGTTTTTTCAGATTAGATAAAGGCCGCTATGGTCTTTTCCTTTTCCTGCTGTCCATGAGCAATTTCCCAGAGGTACTCAACATCTACATCAATTTGTTTTGGTGCATACAGCTGCATAATCTGCATAACAAACTCATCAGATTCGGTTATGTCATCCTTACGTCTTACGCGTGCTGCCAGCTTTTCATAGGCAATCAGCAAATCGCGGATAATCAACGGTGTCATACCCAAATTGGTGATAACCGGCTTAATTTTGACAAGCAAGTCCCTACTTTCTGCACTCAAGTACTCGCGGTCAAAAATAAAACTTATCATCCCCGGAGAGATATAACCGACAGACGGCACTAAATCGGCAACAAAATCGCAAATCTCCTTGTAGACAGACCTACGTTCCTGCTCTGTTTTCAGCTGATTATAGATTTTAATAATCCATATTTCCGCCTGACGATAGAGCTTTTCGCGCCGACATCCGTCTTTATGATACAACAGTATGCGCAAATCGGAAACGCCGAACTCATAGGAATTGGTCCGCTCCAAACAATCCAGATGATGCAATGTTTGCTTCAAAAACTGCTTATTTTCTTCAAAAATAGTGTCATTGATAGCAACCTTATCGCTCCAACTTTCAAAATCCGGAGATTTACCGTCAGCCAAAAGCTGATACCCCATACGTCCGAGGTCCTGCACCTTACCGATGTATTCGTTCAGCTTGCTGATGAGATACTCCAAATAGCGGTTACCGCTGTCTTTGGCGTATGCTTTACGCACCTTTTTCATAATTTGGGCATACTGATTGCGGTTAAAGTCCTTAATCGCAATAAACTCATCAAAAAAACCTTGAGCCACCGCGTCCAGTCCATGTAACTGAACATTATGGTACAGCGTCTGTTTCATCTGCTCATACAAGCGCAATTCCACAAAAATCACGTCCATAAATTCGGGTTCAAAGTCGCCGAAATCATCTCCGTTTTTCATTCTGGCAACGGCCCAACGGCGCGCAACGGGTGTTGCTTTACAAATTGCGTCTCTGGTCCATCTTGCTTTTGTTTTGGCATCAATACTTACATTCACCATAAAAATAAATTTTAGTTAATTAATAATAAAAAAAACTTATTTAATATATGACAGAAAAAAATATTTGTCAAGCCGGCTCTTTTTTATAATTGACAAAAAATACTATTCCTGCTACTATAACACCGAATAAAATATAATGATGTATGGATAATTTTTTTGAATTAGGCGGACGCCTGCCGCATGATTTTGTAGTTGCTGCTTCCTGTGATGTATTAAAAGAAACTTTGAAGCACCCTCAATGTTACCTGTCGGCAAATGATGAGCCTATGCTCTTTCATTCCGGCTATGAGGCTGTTCTCAAAGAATACCTCTTACATCACGCGATATCCGAGCAAAATCAACATCTGTTGTTTGAGCCGGAAAACGCTGATGTTTTGGAGCATTTCATCAGTTACTGGTCATTAGCTTCTGTCTTTGAGGCAAAACTTTTTGACCCACCGTATCGTTCCCGATACCTGATGAAATATCTGCAACTACACCGATTTGCCGATTCCGGCAACGAGAAACTGTTGTTCCAACCAAACATGCAGGAGTATCGCCGCTGTTATATTTCCAAATCGGAATTTTATAACAGCGAGGCCGAGGCAAAACTGCTGGAGCATGAATTTGCCGACGATTTAGCATTTTATGTGCTGAACGGTCGCTCCTTCTACCCCAACAATCTAACCGTTTACAAACAGTTAGTCGGTGGAAAACTCGTTAGTCGGCCATAAACAAAAAAACTCTTGAATGTTAATCGTTCAGGAGTTTTTTTATTTTTCTTAAATACTGTCCAATAATTCATCCATTGTCTGCGGTGCTTTATGTTCCGCCACCGGAGCATATTCATCGTCTTTCGGCTTATCGTCTGCCACATCATCTATCAAATCGGCAATATCGTCTGCCTCGGTTATCGCCGTTGTTTCGCCGATTGTTGTCATCATAACGTCATGCCAAATTTCCGCCGGCAGATTGCCTCCCCCGACTTTAAGCATTGGTTTTTCATTATCATTACCAACCCAAACTGCCGCAATATACTTATTGGTCCAGCCGACAAACCAGGCATCTCTATAATTTTGCGAAGTTCCGGTTTTTCCGGCTGCAAAAATCGGCAAACGTGCGGCTTTTCCTGTCCCCCTATTAATAACATGCTCCAGCATTTCCGTTATTTTTCGCACTACGGAAGCTGCAATAATTGTTTTATCTTCATCTGCTTCCCGCACAAAAAGTTGTCGTCCGTCATGCGTTGAAATTTCATTTATAGCGTACGGCCAAACAGCCTTTCCGCCGGATGCCAAAACGGCATAAGCCGTTGCCATATCGGCTAATTTTACGGAATTTGTTCCCAAAACCATTGACGGCGTCAAATTTAGCGGCGTAGATATACCCATTTTATGCGCATTTTCCGCAATATCGCGTAAATACAACTCGCGTGACAAAGCAACGGTCGCCACGTTAAGCGAATGTGTCAGCGCATAATCCAGCGTTACTTTTCCATAATATTTTTTGCTGTAATTTTCCGGTTTCCATTTATTAATTGTCAGCGGTGCATCATTAATTATGCTATCCGGTGTAAAACCGTATTGCAACGCCGTCAGATAAACAAACGTCTTAAACGCCGACCCCGGCTGCCGTAAAGCTTGTACCGCCCGATTAAACTGACTGCGATTATAATCAACGCCCCCCACCATAGCCTTAATCGCTCCGCTTTTATCCATTATAATCATTGCACCTTCGCTAACGTTTTTATCTTTAGCGGCCCGCACTTTAGCACGCAAAATTTTCTCGGCTGTTTCCTGCAGTTTTTGATTTAGCGTTGTCATCACAACAATATCTTCCGCGCGTTCACCGATATAATTATTAACCTGCTTATAAACATAATTGGCAAAATGCTTTCCGCCGGCAACCCGATATTGCTGCCCGTTACTTATTGGCATAGCCAAAGCCTCTTTATATTGTTTTTCCGTTAAATAGCCGTTTTTGCGCATATTTTGCAAAACAACGGCGGCCCTTGCCAAAGCATTTTCCCTTTGCAAAATAGGATTATACCGATTCGGTGCTTTCAGCATACCTGCCAAAATTGCCGCTTCATGCAAATTAAGTTTATGGGCATTTTTGTTAAAATACCACTCGGATGCTGCCTCCAAACCATAAAGTCCCGAACCGAAATATACCCGATTTAAGTACAATGCCATAATTTGATTTTTGCTAAATTTTTGCTCTAACCACAAAGCTAAAATAAGTTCCTGCACTTTTCGGCGAATATTTTTATTTGGTGTCAGAAAAATATTTTTTGCCACTTGTTGCGTTATAGTAGAAGCCCCTTGTGCATACCTGCGGTTAAAAACATTGGTTATCAGCGCTCGGGAAAAACCGAATATATCAAACCCGAAATGTTTATAAAACCGCCGATCTTCCGTTGCAATTATGGCATCCGTAACGTTTTTCGGTAGATTATCCGGATATATAACTTCAGCATAAACATGCCCGAACTTGGCTATATCCACACCGTTTTCCGCCAAAATAATCGTAGACGGCTGCCGCGTTCGGGAAACCGCTTTTTGAATATCCGGCATTGTAATATAACAGTAAAACACAAATCCGGCAACCGCTAAAAAGCCGATAAGCAACAGATAAACAAGCCCCCAAATAAGTGTATGCTTAACTGAAGATTGGCTGTTTTTCCGCTTGTTACGCCCCGATTTCGGAGTTCCGGTTCTTTTTTTTCCGCTTGTCGTTTTTCCGGCACTATTACTTTTTTTACGCTGACTATCCGTAGATTTAGCGGAATTTGACTTTTGTGGCATTTTATTCTCTTCACTCTGTTTTTACATATTAAAAATGTTTTTTTACTATAGCAAAAATAAGTTAACGAAGGTTTTATAAACAAAGTTTGTGAGCAAATTTTAAAACACTTGGCGAACGATGAAATGCGTTCTATATTGATTTCAGGAGATAAAAATGAGTAAAGTTTGTTTAATTGACGGTTCGGGCTACATATTTCGTGCTTTTTACGCCCTACCCCCGATGAATACGCCCGACGGCACACCCGTAAATGCCGTATACGGCTTTGTCACAATGTTTATGCGCCTTATCAAAAACATCAACTGCGATTATTGTGTTGTTTTGTTTGATGCCAAACGCAACAATTTTCGCAACGAAATATTTAAAGACTACAAAGCTAACCGCGCCGAAATTCCGGAACAGTTGATTCCGCAATTTTCACTTATACATCAGGCTGTTAAGGCCATGAATCTGGCCTATGTTTTACAAGAAGGCTACGAAGCTGACGATCTAATCGCAACCTATGCCAAACAGGCGGTAGAAAACGGTGATGAGGCAATAATAGTTTCTTCGGATAAAGATTTAATGCAGCTGATTCGTGACGGCGTAACTTTTTATGACGGGATGAAAGATAAGTTTTTTACCGCCGCTGACGTAAAAGAAAAATTCGGTGTTTATCCGCCGCAGGTGGTAGATGTGCAAGCACTGGCAGGCGATAAAACCGATAATATCCCCGGCGTACCCGGGATAGGCTTAAAAACCGCCGCCGAGTTGATAAATCAATTCGGCTCACTACAACAGGTTCTGGATAATGCCGAAAGCATTAAACAAAATAAGCGGCGTGAAATTATCTGCCAAAATCGGCAATCGGCAGAAATATCTCTGCGCTTGGTCACGCTAAAAAACGATGTTCCCGTAGAACATTCACTAGCCGAATTTAAGTGTCTGCCGCCCGATGCCGAAACTTTGCTGGCATTTACGGATAATCTGGGCTTTAAGAGCATTCATTCAAAGCTGGAAAAATGGGTAGCGGAACGCTGTGGCGTGTTACCGAACGCCAAATCCGCCCTATCCGATTTGCCCAAACAATATCAAAAAATCCACGATAAAGCCGCATTAATTGATTTATACAACAAAATAAAATCCGGCGGACGCGTTTGTTTTCAGGTTTTGCATAACGGCGTTTTCCCCGAGGCCATAAGTATGACCACCGAAGAAAACAGCGCTTATTACCTGTTGTTACCGCAAGAATCCGAAAATTCCGATTTATTTCTGCGAGAAGAAGCCGGTCGTTTGGGTAGCGAAACCGTCAAAAATTTTTTAATTTCCGTTTTTGACAACTCTGATATTTTAAAAATCGGTTTAGATTTGAAAAGACAATGGCATCTTCTTAACCAAATTTGCCACAAATCTCTCAATCTTTTCCCTTATGATGACGTAGAACTTATGTCTTACGTTTTGGATAGTTCGGAACACGCTCACTCTCTCAAAGAACTGAGTAAACTTTTTTTGGATTTGGAAATTGCCGAACCTAAGACTACACCCAAACTTAAAAAGATAGATTTTTTTGCCGAAGAATACGGCGATTATGCTTTTGCGGTTTCCGATTATATTTTACGGCTCTACAAACTGTTCAAAGACAGGCTGTTTCAGGAACACGCCACTTTCGTATATGAAATGCTTGACCGCCGTCTGCTCCAAATTTTGCTCCAAATGGAAGATGCCGGAATTATGATTGACGATACGCGCTTGGCCAAATTAGATACGGAATTTACGGCTCAGCTAAATAAAATTGAACGCGAAATTTATAATCTGGCAGGCGAAGAATTTAATTTAAGCTCCCCAAAACAGATAGGGGAAATTTTATTCGGCAAACTCGGATTAAGCGGAGCCAAAAAAACTCCCAGCGGCAATTATAACACCGGTGCCGAAGTTTTGGAACAGCTGGCAGAAGAATATGATATTGCTGCCAAAATTTTGGAGTGGCGCACCTATGCCAAACTGAAATCCACCTACACACAGACCCTGTTAGAGGTCAAGGATTCGCATAATCGCGTACATACCACTTTTTCACAAACGGTAGTCAATACCGGTCGTTTGGCGTCTTCAAACCCCAATTTGCAAAACATTCCCAACCGCACCGAAATCGGACGACAAATCCGCGAATGTTTTGTTGCTAAATCAGGATATAAAATTGTTGCCGCCGACTATAGTCAGATGGAGCTGCGCCTATTGGCTTCGGTAGCAGATGTTAAGGCCTTAAAAGAGGCTTTTGCTCAAGGTACGGATATTCACGCCGCCACCGCCGCTAAAGTTTTCAACATACCTTATGCCGAAGTTGACAGAGAACACCGCAATCGCGCCAAAGCCATAAACTTCGGTATTGTCTACGGCATTTCGCAATTCGGTCTGGCCAAACAAATCGGCACATCTAAAGAGCTGGCAAAACAATACATAGATTCCTATTTCAATATTATGCCCGAAGTCAAAACTTATATGGATAAGACCATAGACTTTGCGCGCCGACATGGCTATGTACTTACACCGCTAAACCGCAAATGCACTATTTTCGGTATTAACGATAAAAATCACCGTACGGCCTCATTTGCCGAACGAGCTGCTATAAATGCCCCAATTCAAGGAGGTGCGGCCGATATTGTTAAACTGGCAATGCAACAAGCCGTTAAGGCGGTTAAAGAGCAAAATTTACAGGCGCAACTGTTATTGCAAGTGCATGACGAACTTATATTTGAAGTAAGACAGGAACAAGCCGCAAAATTGGCTGACTTACTAAAAAACATTATGGAAAACGTTGCCGATACGGCAGTTAAGATGGCGGTAGAAGTCGGTATCGGAGATGACTGGTCGGACGCACATTAATACGCCGATAAGCAATGGGAGATGAAAAGGACGAAATCAAAAAGCGGTTATAGAATCATAAAAGACGGAAAACACCGGCATACAATACGGTAATGACTTAAATCAAACGTAAATCACAAAAATAAAAAACTCCCTGCTTCGGGAGTTTTTTATTTGCTTTTCAGTCTATTTATTTTCGCTTTCTTTTTGTTTTTTCATAAAATGTTCCAGCCAGTGAATATCATACTGTCCGTCCAGATATTCCGGTTGCGAAATAATTTCCTGATGTAACGGTATCGTATTTTTTACGCCCATAATTACAAACTCTTCCAAAGCCCTGCGCAAGCGCATCAAGGCAGCATTACGCGTTTTAGCGTGTACAATAAGTTTAGCAATCATACTGTCGTAATACGGCGGAATCGTATAGCCGGAATAAATTTCCGAATCTACTCTGATACCTAACCCACCGGGGGCATGCCATTCTTCTATTTTCCCCGGACAAGGCACAAAAGTTTCCGGATCTTCGGCATTAATCCGGCATTCAATCGCATGACCTCTAAATTCAATATCATCTTGCGTATATCCCAGATGTGCGCCGCTGGCTATTCTAATTTGTTCTTTAACCAAATCAATACCGGTAACTGCTTCCGTAATCGGGTGTTCTACCTGCAAACGGGTATTCATTTCCATAAAGTAGAATTTGCCGTTTTCATACAAAAACTCCAATGTACCGGCATTACAGTAGCCGATTTTTTCTATAGCTCTCCGCACAATATCACCGATTTCACGCCGTTGATCCTGATTAAGTGCCGGAGAAGGACATTCTTCTATAACCTTTTGATTATTACGCTGGATAGAACAATCACGCTCACCCAAATGTACCACATTACCGTATTTATCGGCTAAAATCTGCAATTCAATATGGCGTGGATGCTGTAAATATTTTTCCATATACACAACATCACTCGGAAACGACGCTTTAGCCTCGGCTTTAGCCATTGTAAAGGCCTCGCCGATTTCGTCATCACTAAAGGCAATTTTCATACCTTTACCACCGCCGCCGTCTTTTGCTTTAATAATCACCGGATAACCGATTTGCTTTGCCCAATGTTTGGCATCTTCAACCGTTTCCAAAGCCGGAGATCCCTCGGTAATCGGCAAACCGGCTTCTTTAGCGGCCTTACGGGCCGTAATTTTATCACCCATCAAACGCATTTGAGCAACGGTCGGTCCGATAAAAGTAATACCATGCCGCTCAACCATTTCGGCAAAATCGGCATTTTCGGATAAAAAGCCGAACCCTGGGTGAATTGCGTCAGCACCCGTAATAATCGCAGCAGAAATTATCGCCGGCTTATTCAAATATGAATCTGCCGAACGCGCCGGACCGATACAAACTGCCTCATCTGCCAAACGAACGTGCATAGCGTTGGCATCAGCCTCTGAATGTACGGCAACCGTACGAATACCCATTTCGCGGCAAGCACGATGGATTCTCAACGCCACTTCGCCACGATTGGCTATTAAAACTTTTTCAAACATAGCTATATCCCCGGTTTATTCAATTACAACAAGCGGAGCCCCATATTCAATCGGATCACCTGTTTCTACCAAGATTTTGGTCACTTTACCGCCTTTATGTGCCTTAACCGGATTAAATGTTTTCATTGCTTCTATCAGGCAAACGGTATCTCCCTCGGCAACCACATCTCCTACTTTAACATAATTCGGAGAATTCGGGTTGCTTGATAAATAGACCACACCGACCATCGGTGATTTTACGGCATTAGGACTATTGCTGTAATCCTCAACTTCTTTAGTTTCTTCTTCTACCGGAGCCGCTGTTGCAACCGGAGCAGCCACCGGCTGAGCCGCCGGCACATACGCAGGCACACAACCGCCGTTTAGCTCACGCACTAAAGAAATTTTGCAACTTTCATCTTCATATTTAAGACCGGTAAGCTGATTTTTATCTAAAATCTCGGCCAATCTACTGATGATTTTGGTGTCAATCGGATTAGACATATTTATTCCTCTTAAAAAATTATTCCTGCGTATCGTATATTATTTTTTTCAGAAAAATACAACAAAAA
>CAYOYE010000001.1:0-26267 GCA_964408115.1 uncultured Azospirillaceae bacterium | reverse complement strand
AAATGTGCTAAAAAATTCTATCGGATTACGCAAAAACGAAAAAATTTATATTGAGGCGTTTAGCGCAAGTACGAAAGATTTGTTAAACGAATTTATCAAACAAGCCGTCAAAATAGGGGCTGTGCCGTTTTATTTTTATAACGACAATTCTTTTGAAAAAAGCCTGATAGAAGGTGCTGATGATGCACAAATAGAGGGGTATACAAAACTGCATAAATATTTGATGGAGCAGGTTGATTGTTATGTGGCTATTCGCGGTCATGATGATGTATTTGCTCTTTCCGATATAAAAAGCGCGGATAATGAACGGTTTAGCCGAATCTTTAACGAGCAGGTCCACATGCGGACACGTTTGCCGAAAACCAGATGGTGTGTTATGCGCTACCCGAACAATACAATGGCGGCAATGTCGCGTATGTCAACGCAAGGTTTTGAAGATTTTTATTTTAATGCCTGCCTTTTGGATTATCGGAAAATGGGACAGGCTATGTTGCCTCTAAAAGAATTAATGGATAAAACGGAAAATGTTGTGATTAAAGGTGAGGATACCGAGTTACGGTTTTCGCTTAAAGGTCAAAAGTCAATTATATGTGACGGCAAAATGAATATTCCGGACGGAGAGGTATATACCGCTCCGGTTAAAGATTCCGTTAACGGTTATGTGCAGTTTAATACCGATACCATGTATGACGGTACGTTTTTTTCTAATATCCGTTTGGAATTTGTAAACGGAAAAATTGTCAACGGTACTTCAACGGTAAATAACGATAAATTTCAAAAAATATTGGATATAGATGCCGGAAGTCGGTATATCGGCGAGTTTGCTTTAGGTGTAAACCCGTATATTACCCACCCGATTTTAGATATATTGTTTGATGAAAAGACCTGCGGTTCATTTCATATGGCCATTGGTAATTCATACGAAGATGAAACAAACAACGGTAATGTTTCCGCTATTCATTGGGATTTGGTGAAAATTCAAAATCAGGAAAACGGAGGCGGTGAAATTTGGTTTGATAATGTCCTTATCCGCAAAGACGGTCGTTTTGTTCTGCCTCAATTATACGGTTTAAATCCGGAAAATATTAAGTAGAAATTAATAAATTCGCATTATTATTGCTACTAATAGTTTACATCAAGGAGAGAAAAATGGCTAGAATTAATGATGAATTTTATTCAGATATTTATATCACCCCGTCAAAATCTGTATTTGTGCCGGACCGCCGAACTGAGGACGGATTAAAGCAAATATGTCCGGAAGACTTTCAAGATTTTTTTGAGTTATTGGAAAAAACATATCAGGGTAATTCCAGCTATTCTATCATTTATGAGGGATATTTTTTCCGCGTAGAGCGTTCTGTAACCATGTACGGAATCACTTACTGTATGCGTAAAATGCCGAAAAAAGTGCCTGATTTGAGCTGTTTAGGATATCCGCCGGAGTTGACAAAGTATTTAGCAACTTTAGGTTGGGCCTCGGGGCTGATTCTTATCGGCGGAGCTACCGGATCGGGTAAAACAACAACTATTTCCAGTTTGCTGCAAGAATATCTGATTGAAAACGGCGGGTTTGCTTATACTATTGAAGACCCGTTTGAAATGCCGCTTGACGGTGAATACAAAGCTAATAACGGTTCTTTAGGTTTGTGTAAACAAACGCAACCGCGCAACGATGACTGGGGTGCGGCTCTGCGTTCGGCTCTGCGGTCAAGACCGCGTTATATTTTGGTAGGAGAGATTCGCACACCTGCCGCAGCCAGTGAGTGCTTGCGAGCAGCAACTTCGGGCCACTTGGTTTTATCTACAATTCACGCCAACAACGTTTCGGATGCCATTGATGCGTTGATTAAGCATGCTTCCGGTAGTGATATGAGCGAAGATCTTGCATACGACTTATTGTCGCGAGGTATTTTGGGGGTTATTCATCAGACGTTGGTGGGTGTCGGACAAAAATATCCGAAAGTACAATATGTTTTTGCTAATCCGGATACAACACAGGGCGACCAGACCCGTACCATTATCAAAAGCGGTAAAACAAATTTGGCTACAACAATAGAAATGCAGATGACCCGTATACGCCTTGGCGTTCCATTGTGGGATAAAGTACAAAAAGACGAGTAACGAAAAATAAACCGCCTGTTAAAGCAGGCGGTTTAGCTTAATCAAATGTCCACATTATAACGTTGTTTTGCGGTTGACAGAAGTTGCGTGTTGCATACTTTGCTATCGGTAGTTTATGCTCCCCGTCCCAAGCAAACTCCATTGTACCGGTATCATTGAAAACGGTTATCTTTTGTAAAGTCAACTGATTATCTTTAGATATTTCCAACTCGCTCAAACTTATACAAGCCGATTTACTCAGGTTTTTTATCGTAATATCAAAAGTTTGATTTGCCGGCAATCCGCTTTCCCCGTTTACACCTTGACCTATCTGAATGTCATAATCCCGATAGCCGGACAACTCTGCTGAAATTAGTCCGTCATCTTTTGCACTCTGGGTTGATAACTTCCAATATCCGGGTTTGTCGCGATAATAATTATGTACTTTTGCCGCCGTAATTAATATCTGATTATGCAAATCTTTATGCGGATTAAATGCCGAAACAATACCCAATCCGGCGCAAATTGCAATCATTATAACCAGAACGACCAGTCCGGCAACTCCGTTTAAATGGTATTTATGCAAACTATTTACAGCCATTTTAGCACCTCTATTTACCCATAGAGCTGGTGATTTGATCTTGCATATCAAACGTTCCGAATACGGCCCAGGCAATAATACCAGATACGGCGAGCATTGCCACCATATTCAAAATTTCGGCTCTTTGTTCAATCATATATACGGATTCTTCCAACCATTCGTTAGCCAGTTTATCCAGAGCTTCTTCAAAGTTATCCAATTCCGAATAAATCTTCAAATCGGCAATAATCATTTTATCCGGAAATTCGTGTCCGGCCTTATCTAAAGATTGTCCGAGGTTTTCACCGTTTTTAATGTGGAATAATGCTCCGTCAATCCGTTCTTTAAGATAACGACTGGAATCCCGTCGCAGTGAAGATAAGGCAACCGAAACCGGCACACCGCCCTTAATTAAGGCAGAAAGGGCCAACAACCAGGTGATACCGGTAAAGATTTTATATAATGACCATGGTGGAAAACGGTCAAATTTAACCCGTATAGGACCGGTCCAGTAGCCGATAGTAACATAGATTATTGTAGCAATAACCGGAAAAATCATAAATGCCGTCAACCAGTTGACCTGTATCCATTCCGAAAGGTTAATTAAGGTTTTGGCAGTACCCGTCCAGATGGTATTAGGGGCGGCACTTAACATTGGCGGCACCATATAAACACCGATAGCGTACATAATAAGTACTGACATCATAAGCAGGAAAGACGGGTAGGTTACGGCGCTGATAATCGGACGAATCATTCGTGTAGAACCTTCCGACACTTTAATAAGGTTTAGCAAAGCATCTTCCAAGTCCGATACATCACCAACCGAAAGCATTAGTCGTTCGCGGTTTGGGGCCCAACCTTTTAGACAATCGGAAAACGGATGACCTTCCTGCAGTGAGCGTCCCCATGCACAAATTGCCACAGCTAACGGAGAATTTGGGTGTCTCCCCTCATCAGACAAGCCGTTATAAATCATTTCCAGCGAATTCATCAAAGAAAATCGGTTGCGCAATAAGGCCGCCAGTTTACGATATATTTTTAATCTTCCTTTGTTGGAGATAGAACACATAATTTTGGCGTATGTAACAACCCATTCATTGTTATTGCGCATAGCCCTGTTATAGGCACTTGTCTTTTTTACTTCAGGCATTTAATCCTCCTTAATAAATCGGTCGCTGGTCTAACAATCCGCACCACCGTTCTACTTCATCCAAATCAATATAACCTTTTAACATTCGTTCAATAGCCGCCTCACGCAATGGACGTCCGTCTAAATCGCTGACCCAGTAATCAATGGCATTCTTTGTATCTCCGCTGACGATTAGCTGCAGGAAGTGAGCGTCAGGAATAATTATTTCCGGCACTGACATACGTCCTATAACGCCCTTATGGTTGCAAAATTTACACCCTGGACCGCGTAAATAAGTGTTTTCTACGCCATAATCACCTAATGCCGTTTTCAGACGGGCAAATGACGGATCCGACATTCTCTCTTTTACGGATACCCGACAGTACGGGCAGATTTTTCTGAACAAACGTTGAGATATTAAGCCTTTCATAATTTCCGGATCACTCAACATATACGGTTGTACTCCCATATCGCGCAAACGTGTTACAATTGCCGGCGCCGAGTTGGCGTGTAATGTTGACCACACACTGTGTCCGGACAATGCGCCCTTAAACACAAGGCTGGCGGCAGAAAGCGAACGAATTTCACCGACCATCATCACATCCGGATCGGAACGCAAAGCTGCCGATAAGGCTTTAGTAAATTCCTCGTCTTTTTCTTCTTCCGAGTTTGCATTGGTTACAGGCATCTGTCTTGCCCCCGGAATAGGGTACTCCGGCGGGTCTTCCACCGTAATTACGTTAATTTCGCCTTTTCTCTCTTGAATAAGCCTTATCAAATTACGTTGTAAAGTTGTTGATTTTCCCGAGCCTGTCGGACCGGCAATAATATTCAAACCTACGGCGGTGGCACGCAGGCGGTAAAACAAATCAAGCTCCCGTTCGCCTAAACCAAGCGAGCGTAAATCACCGTTTCCGTTAGGGTTATCATCAGCGTACAGCAGACGCATAACCAAATATTGCGAACCGAAAGCAACGGGGTTGAATTGCAAACGAATAGCCAAAACGTTATGCGGTAATTTTAATTTTCCATTAGTACCGCGCAACGGCGTAGAACCTAGCTTTTGTGCGCCCTGAAACTCATTTTGGGCATAGTTTGCATCGGAAATATCTGCCGAAGCAAATGCGGCACGCACAAACGATTCGCCCCATTCTTTCGGATATTCCAGTTCGCGCTCCATCATACCGCTTATGCGGAAAAGCACTAAAGTAGAATCAGCCACAACTACATGCACATCAGATACTTTTTTGGCGGCAGCCCGATTGATTACCCGCAAAAAGTCAATTTGCATCTGGTAATCGGCGGCTTCTTCTGCCGAAACGTTAATTTTACCGGTACCACGATCGGCATAAGCATAAATAGCGGTGATAACCGAAGCGGAAACATACTTCGGGGCATTTATCTGGACTTTGCGGCGGCGCATATTTGTTGTAAAGTTTAGCACTTTACCGTCAAAGCGGTGCGATTCATCTATAATATAGCTGCCGTCCGAAAAAAGAGCCAGCATACGGCGCGTATCATCATCAACATTGAGTTCACCGTCAACAGACGTTAACAGCTTATTGTCATTGGCAAAGAGCGTTTTTAAAATATTAACATTACCTGCTTCCGGATTATCATCCACAATATCAGATTTTCCCGCTTTTTCGGGAGTAGAACCTACCGGAGCAGAAACCGCTTGCGGCTCATCGGTAGCGGTCTTTGTTGTACTGTTTGCCGCTGTATTCATATCTTCCGAGCTATTTTCGGCATTTTCACTTTTCAATGCTTTAGGCAAAGAAGCTGCAGACTGAAGTACTCCTCTTACTATAGCTTCGGTATCTTTCTGTTTTTCAATCTGCTTTTTATCTTCTTCCATCATCACACTACTATTTTACAAACATACCCTGACCAAATGAAACTACTCCGCCGCCTTTTTGCGCATTATGGCTGTTTGAAGTGCTTTTCCGGCTTTTGGTTTGTTTATCATTTTTATTTTTCGTTTCTTGTTTATCTGACGAATTTTCGCTACTGTCAGTATTAGTGCTTGCTCCGCCGAGTACATTTCGTGTATCCGGTTTTATTATCTGCTTTTCCGTTACTTCCGGTGTTTTATCGGA
Organism: uncultured Azospirillaceae bacterium; assembly: GCA_964408115.1. Taxonomy (GTDB): domain Bacteria; phylum Pseudomonadota; class Alphaproteobacteria; order RF32; family CAG-239; genus RUG410. The sequence continues at coordinate 20,359 of CAYOYE010000001.1, read as the reverse complement.
GCCGTTAAAGGTTACCTGCGGTTCATACTTCATTACCGTACCGCCGGTATAGAGATAGCTCTTTAATCCTTTGTTATCAAAAGCGACATAGTTATCGGTAATAGAGGTTACAACCTCACCGCCCTTCAACATAGACCCCGGGTGTATTATAAACGTAGTCCCGTCTTTGCTGACAATTTTGGCAACAATATCTTTGCCCTTACCGGTAATATCCATAATGGCATATTCTTGGGACATATCTACTGCGTCCTGTCCGAGTTCATCTTGTGTTGCAAAAGGATTTTGTCCGTCTTTATTGGCTTTGGCAGCTCTATAACGGTCTTCACTAACGGCTAGCGAAGTCTTCAAATCTTCAACAAGGGCATTCAATGACTCTATTTTACGTTGAACGCTGGCAACAGCCGACTGCGCTCTCCGTTTTGAGGCTTCGGCTTCACGCTTTAAGGCCGATAGTTTGTTTTCAAAATCTTTTGCAAGGGCTTTGCGCTCATCTTCCATTGTTTTTATTTTAGAGAGCAGCTCCGTATTTTTTGCTATCCATTTTTGGCTGATTTCCAGCATTTCGTTACGATATTCATTGAGTACTTTTTCCTGTCTCACTTTTTCCAGACGAATTTCCTGCTCTTTTAGTTTTTGTTCTTCTGACAGCAGTTCTTTCTTTCTTCTCAGCGCTTCTTCTTGTTCTTTTCGTTCTTCTTCTTTTTTACGCGCCAATCTTTCGGCTTTTGCCTGCGCTCTTTTTTCTTTAAGGGCTTCAATTCTATCGCGTACTTCCTCACGTTTTAATTCCAAATTTAACAAAGTTGTCTGTTTTTCAATGCTGGACATCTGGTTAAATAAATCATTATCTACACGCGCCAAAATTGTGTTACCGAAACTTTCAAAAGGGGATTTCGGAGCTTCGGCAGCCTCAATATTATCTTCGGTTTTATCTTCTGCTTTTTCTTTTCCGTCTGCTTCTTCCGATTTAGGAGCTTCGGCATCTTCTGCATTGCCTTCTTCATCGGTTAAGCCGGAATCGTCAAAATCATCAGCCTCATCGTCCGCAAAAATATCGTCTTCTGCGGTATTGTCTTTTTCTGCTGTTTTATCGGTATTGTTTTCGCCGTTTACGACATCACCGATTTCCGGATTTTCTTTAACTTCGGTTGGAATTTCCGGATTCTCGTCTGTATAATTTTCGGTACTATCGTCAGATACTTCTTTGGCTGTCGGTTGTTCTTCGGCAGCAGGTATGGTTGTTTCGTCATCCAGCCCGAAAATATCATCAGAGCCGGCAGGATCAACAATAGCACTCTCATCTCCTGAAGGAGGTACGTTATCTTCGGTGTAAGCCAAGCGACCTGTCGTCATCATAACAGCAAAAACAAAAGCAATTATGACAACATTTTTATTTTTCAGATTATAACTCATATATTTCCCCCTTATAGCTCCAAGAGCCACTATTAATGTCGTATGTTATTTCTTTAACAGATAATCCTGAAAATTTCATTAAAAATTCGGACCATATCAACGGATCGTTGTTGGAACTCACCGAAAAAGTCATAATATTATATACAGCCCCACGCGGAGAGGTCCAGGTTGTCTGTCCGTACGTCAATGAAATGCCTAAAGTTTGGTTTAAGTCGTTCATTATATTTGTCAGGTCGGCTACGCTAAACTCCGGCGGAGAATTTAGTGTGGAAACTTTAGCAATAGGTAAGGTTACCATAACCGTATTACCGTCATCACTCAACACGCGTGAAGAAAAATCAACGCCGGATATGTTAAGCGCCTGTTCAATCCAGGTAAGACGTCCGAGTTCCCTTCTCCACGAAGTAACAACTCCGCTTTCCGGATTACAGGTTATGCCCTCTATTTTCCACCCTGGGGTTATGACCTCTACCACTTTCTTTGTGGCCTCATAACAACCGCGTAAAACTTCAACCGGATTCTGCATTTCTTCCCAAGGCTTAGGTTCAGGTGGCAATTCAACTTGTTCCGGCACTTGTTCAACCGGCGCAATTACCGGAACTTCCGGTGGTGCAAAAAACGTTTCTTTCAAGGTGGAATAGGCAAACCAGCCGATAATGGCAAAGGCAACGACAATAACCAACAACATCATTTCGTCATTGGCACTGATTTTTTCCAGTTTTGCCACCAGACCTTTTTCCAGAATAGGAGCTAAATCATCAGAATTTGTTTCATCTATTCCCCATTCGGCAGGTGCGAACATCATATCCCAATCCGGCACCGCCAACATAGAGATGAACTGATCTTTAGCATCCTTTTCATTGGCAAACAAAGTATCGCCGTCCGACAAAATAACGTCATTTCTAAAGCAGATATACCACCAGCCGGTATCAACCTTAAATACGCCTAAAAATGATGTTACGTTGCCTAGTCCGGAAACTAACGAAACAGCGGCAGAAGGTGTGCCACGACTAAATCCCTGTGCCGAAACGGCAAGACCGAACTGTGAGGACTTTCCTTTACGCGTAACGTATAAATCCGCACCTTCAAGGATGTTTTCTGCCGCATCTTTAATTTCGGGCAGCGGATTATCTTCATTTAGCAGCGGCTGCCAGAACAAGCTGGCGGCATAAGTTTTGCCACCCGCGCTAAAGGACGATTTCCAAGCTTTTTCTTCTTGTTCTTCAGCCACTTCCGTTCTCCTCAAATTAGTTCATTCTGGATTCCGGTGATAACGGAGATTCCAAAACAACCGGTGTTAACATAATAACCAAAATTGTCCGATCTTTAGTTGCCGAAGAAGATCCGCCCAACAGATTATTCTCAGGTGAACCTACCCCTTGTTTATCGGAGGTATTCTCAACACGTTCATAACCGGCTAAAATTAAAGTTTCGCCTGATTTCATTGCAACTTCTTGCGTAAATCCGCGAGTTTCAATTACCGGATTTTGAATATACTGACTTTCGCCGGATGAAGAACTACCGTCCTCACTATCCGAATCGCCGCTTGACGTAATGTTTACGGCATCCAAAGACAACAAATCAGACAAAGTCAGGTTAAAGAACATCATAACGCGCCCATGATCCAAAATACGCGGTAACACGCTCATGGTAAAACCTGTTTCTATTTGATCCGTTTCTACGGAAATATCATAGTTACTGGAATCACCGTCGCTGGTTTTGGTAATTTCGGAAATATAGTTTTGTGTTTTTACCACCTGAATAGGCGCAGGCTTATTGTTCATAGTCGTAACCGTACCGCTGGTAACCAGATTCGTTTGTCCTTCTTCCGAAAGAGCCTGCATAGCGGCGTCCACGCTCCAACGACTGGAGCTTATACCCATAGTCAGATTACTGATAGCATCGTCTATTTCTCCGCCGTTAGTGTTTGCGGCAATATCTCTAACAGAGCCGCGTCCGCCGAACGTTGCAGCCAAATCAAGACTATATCTGTCTTCGTTTGTAATATTAACCTGAATAACTTTCACGCTGATAGCAACCTGCTTTGAAACACGCATATTTTGTTCGTTAATATATTTGGCAACTCGCCGTATGTCGGTTGGCGTGGCAGTCAAAGTGATTGTTCCGTTAGCCTTATCCATAACCAAATTGGAATCAGATGTAACCATAGACGAGATAGAGCTTTCCATATTGCCCCACATATCCATATCGCTGATGGAACTGCTCTGCGATATGCTGGCTGAACCGCCGGAACCACCGACCGAAACGCTCATGCTAGGGTTTGTCGGTAAGGAATATAAAACGAATGTTTTGGTAATATATTTATAGAAATAAATTTCATTCTTTTCATATTTCCACCAAATACCGAAACGGTTGGCAACTTCATCCAATAAACCGCTGATAGGACCTTTATAGTTCACAATCATTTTGGTAGAATCTGTCCATTGGACGCCCAAATCTTCCATAGCCGGTTGGTTATTATCGGCGTTTGATATGGCGGTTTCTTCCAATTCCGGCGCATATCTTACGGAGATAGACGTAATCTTATTAATCATACTGCCGATTTCATACAGTGTAATCGGGCGGTTACTGATTAAGGTGATTCCGTCTTTGGTTTCCAGATAAGCCGGAACAGGCTGTCCTTCAAACTCTATAGTACTGGTATCGCCGAGCCATATATCGTTTTTAACCCGTACGACGTCATCCGGAATCGGGTCCCCCGGTACGGCGGCTTTTTGTTTTAGGTCAATGGCGTTTTCGGTTTGTCGGGCCATATTTGCGTCCATTTCCGGAGAAACGGAGCATGCAACGGTTACACCGAATATTCCGACAACAGTCAGTTTTAATAAATTAGTCATACGCATTTTCGTCCTCCATTGTTTCAATTACCAAGACGCGGTTACCTTTATAAAATGTAGCTACCGGAGCCGGTCTGGCGCGGGCAAAAGCTCTTACCAGAGCCGAAGACACATCGGCGAAATTACCTCTGAACATTGCACCGGCATTTAAGGTATAGTTACGATTCGTTTTCCAAATCAGGCGCCAACCGGATTCGTCACTCCATTGTGTCAAAAGTTCTTTTAAGCTCTGACCTTCTTCGGCGAGCCAATCTTTGCTCTGATTTTCTTCTTCGGCTTCTTGAGGCTTTTCTTCTTTTTGTTCTTGTCCCTCTAACATTACCGGCTCTTCGGCATACGGTTGTCTTTGGGTATATCCGTTAGCATCCGTTGACTGAATATAATCAAGATTGCGCTGTCCGGATCCGGATACTTCGGCCTCATAATCAAGTACTTCGTCATCAATGCTAGGCGGTACGGACGCGGAAATATTATTACCTGCCCGCGCCTGTGTAATACGACGATCACGCGGCGTTCTCTCACCGTATTTTCTGAAATCGGCGGCTGTCTTTGTATAATTTACATATTCCGGAGAATCTTCGCAAATACTGTAGCCGTCCGGAGTTTCCGTACAATCTTCTTTATATTCCTGATTACTTGTACAAATTCCGCTTTCGCATTCTTCTTCCAGATAGCTTCTGTTGCTGACACAGGCAGAAAGCCCGAAGATACTGCACAGTATACCGGCTATGATGGCCTTATTCAGTATGATGTTTTTTTCAAAATTTTTTATCATCGTATTTTCCTATTAACAGGTTAAAATCAAAATAGCAAGCGTCAGAATTTAAAACCATGGGTTATCTGCCTTTCTTGTAGCTTTTAGTAATTCTTCTTCGGTTGCATATATAACATTTCTAATAATAAATGAGTTTGGCTCTCTATCGGTAAAAATTATGTTAATTTTATCATAATCTACATTATTATTTGCCAAAATCGTGTATAAAAGGTTTAACCTTTTCTTTTGTAACTCATAGGCGGTAGAACCGTCAATCCGAATTTCTATTATAACATTTTCGTTATTAATGACATTTTCGGCGAAAGCGTGCAGCCATTCCAAGGTTTGACCGGAAATTTCCGCACGATTCGGTTGGAAAAACAGTTTTAACTCTGTCGGAGCAATATTGCTGTCTTTACCCCCGTTTATCCCGAGTAATTTTCTGAAAGAAGACGAAGTGCCGCTGTTTCTCTCGGTATTTTTGGCAATTTCTTCGGATACTTCCTCATCTGCCGATTTATCATCCGAACCGGAAAACCACGCGGCAATACTGTCGGATAAACTCTTTGACTTTGCCTTTGCCTTTGTCGTTTCTTTGGCAGGTTGTTTTTCCGCCGCGGTTTTTTCTTTACGGATATTCGGTATGGTCATAGCTTTGGCATTAGTTGTGCTTTGAGTCGCCGGACTATGCTCTGCCTGTTCCTGTTTCTTTTTTAACAACGCTTTTTCAATTTTTTTATTTTCTTCCGAATATGCCAGCTGGGGCGTCAGATTTTCGTCATTCATTATTTCGTCAGGAATCGGAATTACCTGATTTCTCATCATCTTATAGGCAACTTGCGTTTCCTTATCGGATTGTGCCTCCTTATGTTCGTTTTTATCTAACGCGGCAACGTCTTTTTGATGTTCTTTATTAAAATCATCCAGCCTATTTTTGGTAATATGCTTGTTAGCGGTCTCTGCCGTATCCCAAGGGCTGTCTATTATCGCCTTATCATTTTGCGGTTGTTCTATTCCCAGATTATCTATGCTGACATTTTGGGAGGCCATCGCAATTCGGTTATTTTCCGATTGTGAAGAAACGGCCACGTTGGTCGGATTTACCTGATAGTTATGTATCAGCGGAATAACATAAACCGGAGCTTCTGCCGCGTCTGCTATCTGCAATTCTTCGTCTTCCGGAGCTACAGTGTCGGTATTATCGGCAGTTTGCACCGCTTCGGAGTCTTGCGTATTGTTATCTGCCACATCATAAGGCTTTGTGCTTACGACAGCCGGACTATCGTCATCATCATCTTCCGGCATATAAAGAATGTCGCTTTGCAGGGCAACTTTTTCTTCTGTTTTTTCTATATTAACCGGCAGTGTTTCCTGCGCTTCCGACTTGGCTGTCGCCGGCTGTTTTATACCTTTGTCAGATACCTTAACGGCGGTATCGGTCTTTGGGGTGTTTACCGTACGCAATTTTTCGTAAATAGCGTCACTTTCCTCATTATCGGCAAAAAGCTCAATATCCTTCGGCTCGTTTTCGCTAATTACCGCCACCTGATTTTTCTGCTCTGCGGATAGCGTTAAATACACCTCGGTTGCCGCATATACGGCCCCCAAGGAGCAAATAAAACTTCCTAAAAAGCATTTCAAACCAAATTTTGGCATCACTAACACCTTGTAAATGCAGGACTATCCTTGCCGATAAGGCACAATAATCCCGTCTTTGCCGTTTAGAATACTATTAATTTTGTTAAAATAGCGTTAATGACGGCAATAAACTCAACAAAAATAGCAATAAAAGACAAAATTATCGTAAATAAGTTGTATTTTTTTGTGCCGGCGGCAAATATTATCAATTTGTTTACTATTTTACGCTACACTTGACAACGTGATGTACGTTTGTATCTGTGTGAAATTTTTATTACAGCGTTTTTATATAGTATAATCAACGTATTAGCAAAAAATAAAATGCTGGAAATTTAATAAAAATTGCGCTAAAATATAAACGTAATGGAAAAGTATACTAGGAGGAAATAAAATGAAGTACTTTAAAAATAATATCCTTAATATTACCGCAATGGTGTTCTTGTTTACGCTGGTAATGATGGGTGATTCTTATGCTACGACCGTATTCGGAGTTGCAGCATCCAAATTGGTTGATTTATTTAAAAATGCCAAAATGGTTATATTCGTTATCGGCGGTTTCGGCTTGGTGGCCTTGGCGTTTCAGGCAATTTTCGGTAAGATTAAATGGCCGTGGTTAGCAACCTTGGCTTTCGGTTTGGCTTTAGTGGCCGCCGCCGGTGCCGTTGTAAACTATGCCGCTAATACGGAGAATGCAACAGGAACTAACTTTAAAGATAGCTTAGGTGGCAACAGCGGCTATAACATGGGATATGATGGTAGCTTCTAATTTACCTAACGTGGAGGGAGCTGCAGCTCCCTCCGTTGCAAAAAAATATAACGGAGAAAAATTATGTCGTACATTAAAATAAAGAAATTTCTCAATAACCATAAATACACGCTGGTGTTGTTTCTGTCTTTATTTTTATATACGGCAGATGCTTGGGCTGTTTTTGAGGCTCTTGATGACGCCGGCAAAACAATTTTCAAAGGCCTGCGTTCTATAATTTATCCGGCGTCTACCATTGGTATAGCCTGTGTTTGTATCGGCGGAATGTTCGGTAACTTTAACTGGAAATGGCTGGTGGCTATTATGCTGGGAATTTTTGTGATTTCGTATGCCGCCGAAACAACACAGTTGACCGGAGCCAGCATAGAAGGTCTTGATTAAGGAGAGGAATAATGAAGAACAGGTTATTTCAATTTTTGACCGAGTTACAAATCGCCCTAGTCATTACGTTTTTACCGGTAACGGCTAAAGCCGATGTCTTTGCAACGTTGGCAGCACAAGCCGGCGCCGTTGGCGGTGGCTTGCGACAAACCGGATATCTGATTGCCGGTTTTGGTTTGGTAGCGGTTTCGCTGGCGGCAATTTTCAACAAAATTTCTTGGAAAGCGCTGGCATACATTATGTTGAGCTGCTTTACCCTTACCTGTATGACCTATGTTGTAACGTCATTTCAAAAAGGCGGCGATACTTCTTGGATAGGCGGTGTAGCGGCATCTTCCGCCAGCTTTAACGACGAATCAATTGACCCGTCTACGGTAACGGTATCAAAATAAACGGGGTAGGCAGATGAAATTTTGGTTGTTTTTGGGGCTGATTTGTTTATTCCCTCTATCGGCTTTTTCTTATATTGAAGATAAGGTGGAGGGTGAGGCGGAATTTACCGCCGGAGAGCAGAACACAAATCTGTATCGTCTGAATGCAACCGGTAGCCTTTCCATTAAAAAACTAAAGAAAATTGATGAATTAGTAGCCCGTAATCCTAAGGTTGGTGCAAATCCGGATATGAGCGAAATAGAAAAAATGGTAGATAGCGAAGCCGGTAGAACACAGCAACTAATGGAAGATATTTTGAAAGATACCAAAAAACGGGTTGCCGTACCGACAAAGCTGAAAAAACTTCCGGATAGCGGAATATACGCTTTGTTTAGAGAGTTGACACCGCAGAATGTTCGGGACAAAGCAATAGTGCTGGCGTTAAGAGAAAAATTACAACGGAGAAGGTAAAATGCGCGAAGATATATTAAAAGCAGTTGCTCAACCTCCCAAAGTTTTGTGGGCTCCGATGGTTCCTTGTGTTATAAATTTGGGCGTTCAGTTTCCGGTGCTTTTTATGGGATTAAGTGCCGATTTAAACCCGCTGGTCTTTGTTACAACCATTATTCTTGCACATCTGGGGCTGGTTTATGCCGGCATAAAAGAACCGCATCTGTCTACAATGATGCAGGCATACGGACAAACAAGTAAGAGAAGCAAAAATTTATATAGCGTCAGAGGTAATAAGTTTGAACCATGAATAATTATGATTTTTTCAGTATATTCGTTCAGGGATTAAGCAACGTTGAAATAGCCGTTGCTTTGATTGGTATTATTTCGGCGGCATCATTTGCCGTATTACTGTCTTCCCGATTTGGTAACTGGGTATTACCCCAGCCGCGTGAATCTCGTGTTTCGGACTTTTTACCGTTCAGTAAACTTATGTCGGACGGCGTAACAATTCAATGTAGTAACAGCTCGTATGCCCGCGTATTCCGGCTTAAAGGCGTGGATTTGTCATCGGCAACCGCCGAGGCGGTATATTCCATGATGGAGGCCCGAAAGGCTTTTATTGACGATTTATCCAATATGCAGGTGATTTGTCGGGTGATTACTACGCGTGACAGGGTGGCATTGGAAAAAGAAAAACGTGATTTTAACAATCCGCTGTTGGAAGAAATATCTGAGATATGGTTTCAAAATATGAATCACGTTTATAGCAATCAGCACTATATTGTTTTGTCGGTTATTGACCGTAAAGATGCTATTAAAGATTTGAACTATGCTTCTCAAAGCCTTATTTCTACTTTAGGCGACTACGGAGTCAGCCCAATGTATGAAACGGATGAAAGCAAAGCGATAGACAGCCCGTTTTATTTATTTTCGCATTTATGCAGCCCGATTTCCAAACCGGAACCGAAAGTTCGGAATACCGAGGGCGCAAGGCTGTGCGAAATGCTGACTGCGGACCACATACACTTTACAAAAGAAGAAGGCATTATTAAGTTTTTTTCCGGCGAAAAAGAACTTTATGAAATTGCTATGGGGATTCGCGTGAGCGGTGACGCAATGGACGAAAGTATGATTTACTCCCTAAATGCCATTGATTGCGAAATGGTAATATTGCACAATATCCGTCCGTTGTTCCGCGCCGAAGGACGTATGCTTTTAGTTCAGCAACAGCGTATGGCTATGATTACCAGCTTTTCTGCCGGCGTGGTTGATCAATATTCGGAAGCGTTGGCGGCTATTGATGATAGCGATAATAATTACCAGTCTTTATGTGAATATTCTATGACCATAATCCTTAAAGGCGCCAATATGGAAGAGATAAGTTTCGGTGAATCCGAAGTGCAACGAATTTGTCGTGCCTTTGGTGTTACGCCGGTCCGCGAAGGCTGGGTAAATCAGGCTGTGTTCTTTACACAATTTCCAACCTACGACACTTATCCGCGGACATATCGCTATTTGTCACGCGTAATTGCCATGGGTATCACTTTAGACAGACCTGCCGAGGGCTTTAGCAAAAGCGACTGGGGCGATGGTGCTATTTCGGTATTCCGCACTATGTCAGGTTCGGCATATCGTTTTCAATTTCACGTTTCCAGTGAAGATTCGGCGGTGGCTCACTGCTGTATTATCGGTCCGACCGGACAAGGTAAAACAACTTTGCTGACGTTTTTGGCAGGTCAGGCTATGCGACATGGTGATTTGCGCGTATTTTTCTTTGATCGTCACTTGGGTGCGCAAATATTTACCCGCGCGGTAAAAGGCGCATATATCGGGTTTGACGGTGATGAAAAAAACGTGTCGCTTAATCCGTTTGATTGTAATGATACAAAAGAAAACAGGGCCTTTTTACGGCGTTGGCTAAAATCCATAACAATGGTAGATGATGCGCTGGCAGATAGCGAAGTGGCGCGTGCCGTAACAACTGCGTTTAACTATTTGCGCCCTAATGAACGTTTGTTGCGTAATTTGGAAACCAGTTGTTTTTCTCCGACCGGCAAAATGCGCCGCGAGATACACCGCTGGGTAGATCCTGACCAGTATGGGGCAATTTTTAACGGCGATACCGATAGTTTGGATTTGAAAAGCCGCCGCTTTATGGCCTTTGACTTTACGCATATTTTTGAAGATGAAAATCTGGCACCTGCCGTTATCAGTTATATTATGCACCGTATTCAGAGTGAAACCGGCGAAACCGGTGTGCCGTCTTTGATTATGATTGATGAAACGGCGCCAATGTTAAAACACCCGATGTTTAGAGATTATTTTATGATCGGTTTGCAAGAGGGACGTAAAAAACGTCAGGCTTATCTATGTGCTTTCCAACAGCCGAACATTATTGATAAATTAGGGGTAGGCGAGGTTATCCGCGGTCAATGTCAAACGGTGATTTTCTTCCGCAACCCGCAGGCGCAGATAGAAGATTATGCCAACTGGAACTTAACGCAAAGCGAGTTGGATTTTATTTTCGGTAAGAGTTATCGTGATTTTCCGTATGCAATTTTGTTATCGCGTCCGGTAACCGGAGAATCGGTGATTCTTGACGTAAATTTAGGCGGATTGGGTAAATATTTGCGTATTTACAACTCCGGCCGTAAAAATGTTTTGTTGGTACAACAGCTAATCCAAGAGTATGGAGAGGACGGATTTATTACAAAATATTTAAATATTGCCTAGGTTTTACGAAAATTGTTTATTTTTCGCAAAATTTGCGGTAGAATTATTGAAAAGCAGACTATTTGGAGATTGTCATGAATAGCGGTGTAAAAAATATTATGGTTGTAATAGTTATCAGCCTGTTTGCCATAAGCTATCCTACGCGGAGCTATGCCTTTCCTTTGCCGACATTTGATGTGGCGCGTATTGCCGAGGAAGTCAAAAAAATCGCGATGGCACAGGTAACAAACAGCTGGCAGAACATTGCCAATATCAACGTTTTGAAAGAAATTCAACATGGCGGATTCGGTGGAGCGGCCGGCGCATTGTTTTCCAATGTCAAATCCGGTATAAACAGTCTTAAAGGCTCTTTATATAACCGTTTTGGTGAAGAAGTGAAAAATGCGGAAAACAGCGTTATTAATTTTGCCAAAGAAAAAGCCAATAGAGAAAAAGAAAAATATGTCGCTAAAGCTAAGGCCTATGTTGAGTCAAAAGCCAATGCCCTGACAAAACAGAAACAAGCGGAGGAGGCGTCTGATGCAGCAGATGAGGCTGTAGAAGAAACACGAAAATTACGCGTTAAAGAAAGAATTAGTAAGGCATATAATTGGGCCGTAAGACAAGGTAAAGCACAGGCTGCAAAAACGGCAAATAAAACCTTTACTTGGGTGACCGATAAAGCTGACGATATAACAAACAGTAAGGTAAATCAAATCCAAAATCAGATTACAGACACAACAAGCGATGCTCTGAATCAAGTTGGAAATAGTATCCCTAATCTATAGGAATTGCGCTATGATGAAAATTATAAAGAAAAATATTTTATTAACGGTTTTGCTAAGTGTGATGACACTTTGTAGCCCGATTTGGGCAGAAGAAACCACGAGTGAGGCGGATGTTGATTATACCGGAGTGTATAACGGAAAGCAGCTTATCCCTAATTCTATGGCAATATTTTGTAAGAGAAATGCCGAGGAATTTATTAGTAATAAGGCCCTGTTAGCCGATTGCATTAATAAAATTGCCGCCAAAATCAATAATTCGGATGCGCAGGTTGCTACCGAAGGTAAGCAAGACCTATCACAGATGAAATATGATATGATTGTGGATGTGTTGGCATTAGCAATAAGCAAAAGTGCCGCGATTTCTAACTATAACGATGTACAGACTTCTATGTCGGATGCCAGCTCACAGACCCAAACGGAACATGATGATAATGCCGCGATTATTAATACCATTTCCGTTCTGACGGATGTGATTAACAGTATGCGTGATTTATATGCCGAAAAACTGAAACTAACCGTTCTTGACGGCATAGATCGTTTAAATGCGCAAGTTTTGGCTGATGCGGCTTCGCAAACCGAAACAAAAGAAGATGAAAAGAAAGACGATAGTAGTTCTTCCGATAGCACGTCAGATGTTACAAATAAATTTGAAACGACAACTGCCGATTATAAGAAAGAAACACCTTATTTGGGCGACATAGTGTATAACACCGAAAATCAATGTATGCGCAATGTTTGTAAAGGCGAAACAGAGGATACCGCTAATTGTGAGAAACAGTACTTTACTTGTCCGGACGGCACATTCTCTGACGCATCAGACAGTGAAGCTGTAGTTACATGTAAAGATGGCACATGTACCAGAGTTGGCGGAACGGAATATACGCAAGCTGCCGATAATACCGAAGAAAGCAGCGACGGTGATACAGCCGATAGCACCGAAACAACCGAGGAATCAAGTGACTATAGTTTCCATTCCGTTGCAACATACGATCCGGACACAAACACATGCGGTGGGGTAGATTGTGAAGACGGATATTACTATACATCAGACTTGAAAACATGTGTATTATGTATAGAAGGTAAAGGCTGCTCAAGTGCAGATGTGCCGACCTCATCATGCGGTGACGCTGGTGCTGTTCAGGTTACGGCAAGCGCTAACAGCTCAACATCGTCGGATAGCGAATATCATGACGGAGTTTCTGTTGATGCGGAGACGGGAAAATGTGGCGACGACGGCAATGACTGTGAGGATGGATTTTATAAATCCGGATCTTCGTGTGTGGCTTGCTTTGATGGCAATTGTACTACAGCGGATATGAGCCATTGTCAGTAAGGAGCTGAAACTGTCTGGTTGAGGGATGTAAGATGATTAAAGTAATTAACATAACCTTGGTATTAGTTGCGATTCTGCTTCCCCGCGAAGTATGGGCCGATTTGGACTTTACCTCAAATATTCAGGAAATATTGTCTACGGCACAGGAGGCAGAAAACAAGGTGCAGTCACAATTGGAGGCTGTTCAAAAACAACTACAGTCAGCGAGTCTTAATCGTGAAAACCTAAATAAACTGAAGAACCTGCGTAATACAGCCAAAAATATCGGTAATACGGTAAAGTCGCAAGTAAAACAGACGATAGACGGCGTCTTAACGGAAACTCGGGATAAACTCATCAATAGTCAGGATTTTACAATCGGAGGTATAATTTCCAAATTGAGCAATGGCGGAGTTACCGCGGAGTTGCAAGAGGCCGTTGATGAAAATTATACCATTAAAAGCGGCCTAAACGATGATGTGGCGGCTATGGCAGCATTTAAAAAACAGCAAAATGATTTGATGGTAGAAAATACGGCTCTTAAATACGGACGGGCTTTGGTTTTGCGCAAGGCCATTATGGATGAAGATGAAACTCTGCGGCAGGAAGAAGAAGACGAACTGACGGATTTGCCGACAATCATAGACGCATATAAAACCGTTAGTACCCGAGCCAGCGGGCGTTGGAATACTATTTTGGGCTTTATTGCAAGTACGGAAACGCAGAATGCACAGAGTATAATATCGGCAAGTCAGATAGCTACTACGGAAAAAACAGACGAAGAAAGCAAATAGACGGAGAACGGAACAATGAAGAAAATATTAAAATATATGACTATTGTTTTTGTTGCGGTTTGCTTATTCTCCGGCAAATCATACGCAATAACCAAACTTGATTTTGTTTCGCCAACGACCATAATACCGGATTTGGAAGAAAAATTAAGACAAAAGATACAGCAAGCATATAACAATGCGTTGACAAAGTTGGAAGGCAAGGTAAAAAGAGCCGGCGACGGTATGGTCGGTGAGGGTTCAGGTTTGTTCCATAAATTAGCTGAAAAAGGCGTTGACGCGGCTACGACTGCCGGAACTAAAGCTATGGATAAAACACTTCGTAACGGACTTGAAGCCGGTATAGATGTTGATTGGTCCAGCGGAACCATTAATTATAATGTTCGTTTTCTGAATAAGAAGTACGCAAATACAGCTCTGGATTTAACTAAACTAAAGGCTGAAGTTGAGAACTTGAAAGAATCGTTTAAGGCTGAAAAAGAAGCAAAAAATATTGAAATGAATGCCCAGCTTGTTGAGTTACAGGCAAAACTAGAGGCGGCGCAGACTGATGAAGAAAAAGAAGAACTTCAAAAGCAAATAGCTCAACTGAAAGCCGATCAAGCGGATAATTTGGTTGATCAGGAACACGAAAGAGAAGTTAAAGAGAAAGAATCTATAATTACATATTTGGAAAAAGATTTGGCGGAAGTGCAAAAACAGGCAGATGTGGAAAAACAAAAAGAAAAACTGCAAAATATGGCAGATGAGATGTTTTCTAAAATTCTCGGTGATGAAAATAATGAAGAAGAAGCCGAAAATAATGAGCTATATGCGGATTCTATCGGTAAATTCTTTTTGAAAGAAAAGGAATATGCCGCCGGCGATGCTTTGGCAGAAGTAAAACGCAACCGTAATATTGCTTTTTATAATGCCTTGCAGGATTTAGCTTATGTTTCAACCAAGGGCGTATACGAAAGCTCTGTTATTTCCGACACATCAGTTGCATATTCCGATACATCTACGGAAGCAGACGGTGTTTATGGCGCAATGGCAATGCGTATCGGTGGCGATGTGCAGGTTGCCAAGACGGCTGCGCGTTTTACGGAACTGCTACTGGCAGAAATATTGTACGACGCAGCGTCTGATATAGTAAGTATGACACAATACAAACTGAACGACTATGATAAGGATGTAACAAAGCTGGATTTGGATAGTTATGAACTCACATATAAAGACCTGAAACGAGGCGAAGAATGAGTATAACAAGTGATAATACGGTGGCGTAAGAGGGAGAAAACAATGAAAAAATTTATAACAGTATCGGCTTTTCTAATTTGTTTTTTACTAAGCCCACGGGTTTATGCCTTTGTTTGGCCGGATTTTACTCCGCTGATTCCGTTTAGTCCGCAGTTTTGTGCAATGTGTATTCCGCCTACGATTTCAAATCTGACATCTACATATAGTCAGGTTAATGCCCAGATTGATAAAGTTAAGGAAATTGCTAACCTTTCAAACATTAAACAGAGCCTGAAATCCTATGGTAGCAAGTTAGGTAAAAGTGTTTTTAGCAACCTCAAAAATAAAGTAAAACGGCAAAAAGTTATAACGTATGCCCGAACCATAGAGGATAGCAAACTTGCCGACTTAACGGATCCTACCTCGGTGTCTCAGGCTTTTATTTATCTTTTCTTGCAACACCGCTCTTCTGAAGAATGGGTAAAGCGATATTATAAACGTAAGGGTGAACAGTTAAAGTTTGATACTACGCTGGAAATGTATATTACGGCAAAGGAAATGGAAAAAGAACTTGCGGTTATGCTGGCAGAGTTGGACAATATAGAAAAGTGTTTGGTCGCCGGAGAAGACTGTAGCGAACAGGGGTTGGAACAATATAACTGCCAAAGTCCGACAGAGGGAGAAGAAGATAAGGTTTGCCTATGGCGCAATGCTTTGACTGCTGTTCGTATTTATGATAAAATAATGCGGTATAATGAGTTTTTGGTGGCAATGAATGCACAATTTGATAGCGTTCGTTTAATCAATACAAATGTTCAGATACGCGAGTACGAAGGCTCAAAATCAAAAGATATGGCAACTAAAGTTAAATGGCACTTCTCGGCAAATGAAATAAGCACTCCTTTGAGCGGTACAACTGCCGGACGTATTGTCTCACCGGCAGCGTATGCGGAAGTATCGTTTGAAACGTTGCCGAAAACCGGAATTGCCTCTCCGGTTAGCGGACGGGAAGCAGACTTTGAAGGTTTGGAATTAATTGCCGAGGCACAAGAATATATTGATAGAGCTATATCGGCACACAATGCAAAACAGATGTTGCCGGACTATTTAAAGATTTTTGCTTCGTATAACAATATGAAAGCATATCATGATAAAACATTGGAGAATCTGCAAACTTCCATAAAATGTTCGCAGACTTTTATCGGGTCGTACTATACATCTTCTGATAAAAGTTGGTTTGGTAACAAATGCTCATCTTATGACGGCAGAATGATGTGCCACTATACACCGGAGCGGGCGGCAGATGATAATAGTGAAAGTAGCGGATTATATGATTTACTTTGCAAAGGAGATACGAACCATAAGTGTTTCGTGGCCGATGTTTATAAGAGTGAGCTTACGACCAGCGGAATAGCCAGCTATCTGTATAATTTACGTTCGGAGGCGAGTGCCGATGAAAGTAGTATTGAAACAGATGCGTATATTGTCAGTAAGGGTAGTTCCGGAGAAGGTAGCAGTTCAAAAACATCTCTTGAAGAAGTAAAGAAACAGAGCCAAAGCGGTAGCAGCGATGATGAACCGCAAAGTTTGATAGATCCGGCGCAAGAGGAAGAAGTGGAAGCGTCATCCAGAGAAAGAGCTTTATTAAATTGGACGTTGGGCAAAAAAGTTATCTCCAATATATCTAAAGATTTGGAAAAATCTTCGCCATTATACGGAAATAAAAGGAGATCTTTTGCAATGTGGAATGACCAACGTTATTTCTATAATCAGTATTTAGAGGGTAAATATAACAATATTAAGGAATATATAAAGAATGCACCGGCATTTTCGCTTGTGCTGGATTTGGAAAATATCGTTAATAAAATATCTCCGCTATCACAAATATTAGATGCAAGCGGTATGATTATCACGCGTAGTAGTGTGCGTAGCGACATACAAAAACTGGAATCTTCTAAATCGGATAATCCAACGGCAAATTTAGATTCCCTGTTGCAAGAGGAGGCAACGGCATTAGATGCTATTGTATCTGCCTACCAAGATGATATAAGTGGATATAGTGCGGCAAAGACGACTATATATGATAAGCTTAAAGCTGTAAATACCCAGCTAAGTGAGGCAAATCAAAAATATAATGATGGAAGCGATGATGTAAGTTCTGACACCAATACATCACCTCAGGCGGAAGAAGGTATAGAATACGGTGAGACCATGAAACATGGAGATGAGGTAGCTCCGCAAACGGAAGAGATGAAAAATACGGTAGACGAAAACAGTGAAAAAAGCGAGACCGGTAAGGCAAAGCAGGATGACGCTAATATCAGCATATCAGGTTTAGAAGATAAACAATCCGATTTGCAAAAAAAATTAGATAATATTGATGAAAAAATTGAAAAAAGAACGTCGGAATATGTCAAAGCCTATAGTGATAAGGAATATGAATTTGCTAAAAAGATAGCTGCAGAAAACAGTAGCTATGAAAATGTTGTGGCACAGGCAAAATTAGCGGAAATTGCTGCAAAATTTTCTACGGTCGGTAAAGCTAACGACATAGTTTCTCTAGTCCGTAATTATGCCATAAACAAGGTGGATGAGGCATATAATAAAATTATGGCATTAAGCAGTAATGATGTATTATATAAAAGCGAAAACAGTAGTCGGGTAAAGGATATTCATAATCAGATGATTTACGACATAACACATATCACCTTAGAAGATTTGGATGCTACCGAAACATTTACCAAAATTAGCGAAAAAGGTGGTGCCGACATATTAAAAAATCTTGTCAATATGTTTAGTAAAATATGTGAAGACACGAATTGTACGGAACCGGATGATGAATATTTTGTTGGAATTGTCGGCAAAAAACGTGATTTCCGCGCGCCGAAAGCTCCGGTTGACTTTGCCTCGGCTCCGCTGAGAGAAGTGTTCCACTTTGATTTGTCTGACTATAACGATATTCTCAAATATCAAAAATCCGATAATCCGACATCAAATGCAGATATTACGCTTATCGGCAACAGTATTTTGGATAGCGGATTGGAAGTGCCGGAAATTTGGCAATATATTTTACAACACCGTGCGTATGTTGAAAAAGAAATTGATTATGAAACGTTGCTAAATCAGGGAAATCCGGCTAAAAGTCTTATGCGTGGCGGTATATTCCCTTGTAAGCTAAACGGCAAGACTATAGACGTTATTCCGGCAACTTCTTCGCAAGATATCAGATTTACCATAGGTAACAGCAGTTCTGCAGAATCTAACATTGCGCAGGACTGCCAAGGCCTTACATTACAAGGTGGCAAACTAAAAGATGCGGAATCCGGCGAAACTTTTGTTTTATCAACGGAAACCGATACTACGGGTGATGCCTCTAAATCCAGTGAATTAGGACAGATTTTGGAAAGCGTGACAGATCCGGATACGGTAAATCACTACGGAGTAGAGCCGAAACATAAGTTGACAATTCGTCAGGCATTGTTGCGTGCTGTTTATGTAATTAACAATTCCGGCGAAAATGCCGATAATATAGATAAAAATCTTTATGTATATAATCGCACAATGTATAGCCGTAATCAGTTGGGTGATTATTTGGATTTTGTGGAACAAGAACAAACGGCTGCCGATAATTTAGCTAAAGTGGAACTTCAGGTGGCAGATGTGCGTACAAGCCTTAATACATTGTTTACCGAAGCCGGTTATGAGCTAAAAAATGTTTTTGATACGGCAGATGATGACTATAGCGAAAAATTTGATTTGACAATTCCCGATGATTATCAAAAAGCCGAAAAGACACTTGAAAATATTAAATCCGGCGCAATAAAAGAAGCTACTGAAAAAATAGATACCGTCCAAAATGAAAACGGCGTTTTGGATACAAAGCTGGAAGATGTAAATCATCAGATTGAAGTTTTGGAAAAAGATGCGGATGAGGTTGTGCAAATTACCGGTACGGAAGATTTAGATGATTTAGAAGAGCAAATTAAAACCGAAGAGGCAAATCGGAGTGTGGTTAAAGTATATGAAGATGCCGAAGCCGAGGAGATGGATGCACAATCCGATAAATCACAAGCTCCGTATTGTGCCGTATATCCGTTATAAAAATTGACAGGTGTCATTATGGTAGAGTTAGGAAACGCAAATAAAAAGTTTTTATTAACAGATAAAAATGCCAAACAAAATCCGGATTATCAGCCTCAATACATAACCGACATCAAAAAAGAAGAAGGGTCGGCAAAACTGGTTTATTTTCGGTGGTTATCACGTTTGGTTATGCTTTGCGCTATTCTTTCGCTGGCGTTTTTTTTGAGTGCTTCATTGGTTATTTTCAGGCTGGCTCCCGAAATTATAGTTGAGCCGCTTTTGATAATTACGCAAAATGATTCGGCAACCATGGTTCGTTATGAGCCGATAACAAAAAATATGCCGTCATATAAACAACTTTTAGAAATGTATATAAAACAATACGTTATTATGCGCAATACTGTGGTTAATGATGAACAGGAAATGCGTACACGCTGGGGTCCGGGCGGAATAGTACATTATATGTCGGCACAACCGGTGTATGCCGAATTTGTCGGTATGAATGCGCAGAATATCCAAAAAATGTTTGATAACGAGTATTCTAGCGAGGTAAGAATAGATGAATTGGGCAAAGTGAGTGAGAGTAGTCCGGCATGGTATGTAAACTTTACAATCTATAATTTATCAAAATCCCGTACCAGCGGTGGCGCGCTTACCCTTAAAACCAAGCGGATGAAAGCATCCATTACGCCGCGTTTTGTGCCGGAACGGACAATAATTTCCCGCCGTCTGATTAATCCGATGGGATTTATGGTTATTAAATATAATCAAGATGAAATAAGAGAATAATTTTGTTTAATTAATTTTAATCTTTTTATTT